>NZ_BTTQ01000004.1:0-210196 GCF_036246245.1 Companilactobacillus muriivasis | reverse complement strand
GCTATGGGTTCAGAAATCTTGACCACTTGCTTAAAAGAATAAGACTGATTTGTGCATAGAAAAAGCACCTCAATTAAGAGGTGCTTTAGGCTCAAAATCATTCATCAATACGATTTGACAAAGAACCTTTTTTTTTTATAAAGCGTTATTGAATGGTTGAGCGCCATCAAGAAGAACATTTGAATCATTATCGTAGCGCCAACGGACTTTATCTTTTCCAGCAAAGAAATTATTGCCTTCAAAATCACTATTTACGACGTCAATAAAGGGTTCATCTTTGTAAAAGTCAAGGTTTTCGCCATTAACGGTTGATTCGCCAGAAACATAGAAATCACTGTATTCACTATTTTGAGTTGAATCAATGGCGAGATCGGTGAAGAACAATTTGGACTTTTCTTTAAGAATAAGCGAATAGGAAACGAATGAGTCTTTCAAGTAAGCAGTGGAATTGATTAGTTTTGGCATATGCATGTTTGAGCCAATGGAAATCAATTGACTATTTTCGAGGGATGTACTGGTGGCAGTTTTTTGACGATTTGAACGGATGTCAGAATTTTTGAGAGAAAGAAAAGAATTAGAGCAATAAATGGTGTCCCAAGAGGTGTCGTTTGAGCGGTCAATAATAACGTTGTTACAGTAAAGTTTTGCGCCTTCATATAATGCGAGCGTATTGCCTGTTTCATCATCATAAGTCATGACTAGATTTTCGAGAATTAGAGTTACATTTTTGCCAAAGAAGAGACCACCATTGATTTTTGTGGCTTTAGCATTGGCGTATTGGCCTTTGATAGTTAGGCTTTTTTTAAGGGATAAGAATATTGAGTGAGTTGCAAAATATTCGCCAGGTTTTAAGGAGATTGTGTCACCATTGTCAGCGGTTTGGATTGCATTATATAATTCATAGTCAGTTTTAACGTTAATTGTTTTCATAATTGACCCCCATGTTTTTGTTTATAGGTTCATTATAACAAGTGGTTATGACATAATATGGCGTAAAACTAGTAATGAAATATTATTTAATTATAATATTCATTACTAGTTTTTTTGTTTTACGAATGCATTTAATACAATACTTTTTGGAAAGGGATTTGAACAAAGTGCGATTCACAATTGATATAATTATTTGGTGAGGCTGGATTAAATATCATGGTAAATTTTTAAATATAGTTAAATAGGTAATATGATTGGATATAATGATTATATGGAAAGTAAATTATTTAGAGGTGATAATTTAATGGCAAAATATAGCGCGAATGTAGTCTCAGTATCTTTTTGGTATAGCGAGTTTTCTCAAATTGTAGACTTAGTTGTTAAAAGAAATACTTGGCCGGAAATAAAATCTATGGCAGTTGAGGATAATTACTTTAAACAGAGTTCTAAAGCAAGGTCTTTAGATATGTATCGACAGTTAAAATTGCGTATTGATACACTGGATACAGATTACTTAGAATTATTTTCATCTCTAGATATATCAAATCAAAAAATAATCAATTTAGTTTCAATTATGAATATAGACAAGCTCTTCAGTGAATTTATGTATGAATCGTTCAGAAATGAGCTATTGCTTGGCGATTCGAAATTATATGATTACGAAGTACAATCATTCTTCGATCGTAAACAAGCTGAGAATGAACAGGTCGCTGGTTGGACAGATGTTACTGTGAAAAGGTTGGCTGGTTCTTATCTAGCATTTTTAAGAGAAGCTGGTTTACTGACAGATGAGGGCGAATACGATGATGTAAAGCGTCCTTTAATAGATTTAAGATTACAAGACTTGATGGTAGAACAAAATGACAATGTGGCTTTAGCATCACTTTTAGGGAGATAACATGACTGATACTAATGAGAAACTAGAACATTTAAGAGAAAAAATTCGAACCAGTGACTTTCAACATAGTAGGGGATTATCAAATGAAGTTTCTTACTATATCTTGGCCTATGACCCACAGGATGAGCCGATAGTCGTTGAAGATATTAATAATATGAAGACGCAATTAAACCGAGAAACGGTTGGCGTAGATATTGTAGAATTCAACGTTTATCAAATTATGTGGGAATTGATTGATCAGATGGGTATTCGGGATGCAGTAATTGGTATGGAAGCTGAAGATGGAATCGATTATTTGGCTGAACAACTAAACAATGCTTTTGAGATGACTGATTCAAATAATAAATTTGTTCAATATATGCAAAATAAGTTGGCAGATAGAACCGATGTTGTGGTTTTTGTAACAGGATTAGGCCAAATATATCCATTAATCAGAGCACATAAGATTCTTAATACCATGCATCAAATTATTAGTGATATTCCGGTGGTATTATTCTACCCAGGAAAGTATGACAGTCTTAGCTTGAGTATGTTCGGGGAAGCTAAGGAAGATAATTATTATCGCGCATTTCAGATTAATTAAAAATAGAGGGATTAATAATGCAAATTAAAGACGTATTTTCGAAACCGATTAATCGTAATATCAAGGGCGTTATTACAATCGGTGATGATCAAGATAGCAATATCCAACAAGAGTTGGAAGAGTACGTTGTTACTAGAGAGTTGGAAACTCACTTTAGAAACTTTTTCAGTGCTTATGCAAAAAGTATCAATCATGATACGACAAATATGGGAGTCTGGATTTCTGGTTTCTTTGGATCTGGTAAATCTCACTTCTTAAAAATTCTATCGTATTTGCTTGAGAATAGAGAAGTTAATGGAAAGCGTGCCATTGATTATTTCCTAGACGACGATAAAATCAAGGATCAGATGACCATCAATGATATGCAACTAGCTACAACTGTTCCTAACGATGTCATGCTGTTTAATATTGATTCAAAAGCCAAAGATAGAAATAAATCTGAAGAAGAAGCCATTTTGAACGTCTTCTTGCAAGTATTTAATGAACAACAAGGACTTACAGGAACTAACTTCTGGATTGCTGATATGGAACGTAAACTTATTGAGAAAGGCCCTGAAGTTTATGAGGCTTTCAAGAATAAGTTTAAAGAAATCAATGGACAAGATTGGGTTGAGGCTAGAAATAGTTTTGCCTTTTACCTTGGAGCAATTAAAAAGTCCTTGGTTGAAATTGGTTATATGAGTGAAGAAGATGCTGCAGGGTTAATTGATCAAGTTAAGACAGTCTACCCAATTAGTGTTGAAAGTTTTGCCAAGATGGTTAATAAACATATTGAAAAACAAGCGGACGATTATCATATGATTTTCTTGGTTGATGAAGTAGGTCAATATGTTGGTGATAGCCCTAATAGAATGCTAAATCTGCAAAGTATTGTTGAAGATTTGGGAACATATACACATGGAAAAGCATGGGTAGTTGTTACAAGTCAGCAAGCAATCGACGAAGTTACGGATCACCTACAAGGACAAGATTTTTCTAAGATTCAGGGTCGTTTTAATACACGTATTGCTATGTCATCGGCTAACGTTGACGAAGTTATTAAGAAACGTTTGTTGGCAAAGACACCTGAAAGTAAGTCTGAATTAGAACAAATCTACGTTAAGAATCAACACAGTATTAATAATATTTTGACGTTTGATGGGGATGTTGAACGGAAGCGATTCGATAGTCCAGAGACATATGCTGATGTGTATCCATTTGTTCCTTATCAATTTAATTTATTGCAGGATACTTTGACGGCTATTCGTGAGAATGGTTCTGATGGTAAGCATTTGGCTAATGGTGAACGTTCAATGTTGGCTGTTTTCCAAGAATCAGCACAATTATTGGAAGAACGCGATATAAATACCATCGTGCCATTTAGCATTTTCTACAAGGGACTAGATCAGTTCCTCGATCACACTCACTTGATTGTTATTAAACATGCGATTGATAATGATGTTATTAATCCTAACGGTGAGGACAATCCTTTTGCAGTGCAAGTTTTGGAAACATTATTCATGGTTAAGTATGTTTCGAATTTTGATGCCACATTGAATAATATTGTCACTTTAATGATTGATTCCATTGATGTTGATAGAACTGTTTTGGAAGGCAAAGTTAAAGATGCCTTGCGTGTTCTGTTGAATCAGGAGTTGATTGAAAAAACTACTCATGGCTATGAATTTTTGACGGATGCTGAACAAGATATCAGTAAGCAAATTAACCGTCGTAGTGTTGATTACAGTGAAATTTCTAAGGCCATTGGTGAGTATTTGAGTAAGGATATCAGTAGAAGCTTCATTTATCCTAAACTGAATAAGAAATATACATTCAACTTTGATCGTTTTGTAGATGATCAACCAATGTCATCGGTTAACAGTACCTTGAGTATTAAGTTGAATACTATGGAAGGTGATTTCAATGGTGAGGAAAATGAATTGAAACGTATTTCCTTATCACCAGATCAACCACAAGTGATTGTTGACTTTCCAACTGAGGGTCAATATGTAGATGATTTACGTCAAGCATTGAAAATTCAAAAGTATTTGATGGATGCTAACAGCCAGCCAAATGATGAACGTTCAAAACGTATTATCGACTTGAAGGGTCTGGAACGTAATACTTTGAATGAAAAGGCTAGAGATGAAGTTAAGGATGCGTTGAAGGATGCTGATATTTATGTTCAGGGTGAAAAATATGAAGCTTCCGGTAAGGACTTCTTCAAACGTTTGGAAGATGCTCAAGTCTTACTAGTTGATGAAGTTTACCGTAATCTTAGTTATATTGATGTTACTGAGGACGATAAATCAATTGCCCGACTATTTAAAAAAGATAACGCGATGAATTTAAATACTGATGAAAATGCTCAAGCATTGCAAGCAGTAGATGATCAGATTAATCGACTATATTCTGGTCACAATCGTGTGTCATTGAAATCAATATTGGATAAGTTTACAGATATTCCATTTGGTTACCGTGATATTGAAATTAAGTGGTTAGTTGCCAAATTGTTTGTCCAAGCCAAGATTAAGTTATATGTAAATGGCGAGACAATCAGCTTGAGTACAACTTCAGATCCAACCAAGATTGCTGATTACTTTACTAAGAAAACATATGTCGACAAAGTTCAAGTAGAGCCAAGAACTGAAATTGACCCTAAGATTAAAAAGGACTTTATCGAAGTTGCTGATGAGGTATTCCACAAGAGAACCTTTATTAACAAAGAAGACGATGCTCTGGTTGATGAGTTGAAGAGTAGTGTTAGAAATTTATTGGATACTATTAAAACGTATCTAGGTGAGGCTTCTTATTATCCCGGACAAGATATACTACAAACTGGTCAAGATTTAATCCAACCACTTACTAGAACTGATCAAGGCGGTTTAGATACTGAAAGCTACTTCAAATATATTAGTGATAAGAGAGATCAACTTCTAGATTGGTCTGATGATATGGAAGAGTTTGGTATTAGTGAGTTTTATAGTAGTACTGAACAAAAGGATATTTGGAAGAATGCCAACTCAAGATTAAATGTTTATGCCAATTCTAAAGAATTTCTCAAGCATGAAGAAGTTGGACAGATTGTTGCTGAGATGAATAAAATTATTGGCTCAAACAGACCACAAGGAAAAGTTCAGAATCTTAATAAGATGGTTACTGATTTTGATAATGCATTTATGGCAGAATTTGATGCAAGATTGCAAGAGACTGAAGATAAGGTTAATGCGGATCGAAATAATGTACTGACTTATGCAGATAAGAACGGTGCTAATGGTGAATTTGAGAATAGGATTAATAGTGAGTTTGATAATTTAATTAGACAGGCTGTGGAGTCAAAAACGCTCAATGAAGTTGTAGCCATTGTTCCCGCTACTTCTGATTCACGTACTTCAATGTTACTTGAACAGATTGATAAATTTGTTTCAAAGCATGAGATTGAAGAAGCACGTAAGGCTGAGGAAGAAAGAAAGAGCAAACAGAATCAAGAAACTGAAAAACACAGTAATGACACAGAAACTCACAAAGTAGTTGATGTGGGCAAAAATCCTGTTGTAGAAAAGAAACCTGTAATTAAGCATATTAATATTAATAATTTACCTATTTCACGCTCGTGGAGAATTAAAAATGAAGAGGACCTTGATGTTCAGCTTGAACAATTGAAGAATGCTTTATTAAAACAACTACAAGATAGTGATGGGATTAACATCGATTTATAAAAAAATAGGTCATCCGGCTTGGATGACCTATTTGTGAGAAAGGGAAAGTAATGGATAAAACAGCAATAAAAAAGTTTGCTATTGATTCTCGTGAGAAGCTAATTAGTGAGATTAAGTTAAAGGCTGAAACATTAGGTATTACGGCCGACGGAGTTCGTGAAAAATTAGATATTTCAACAACCGAAGTTGAATATTATATTGATGATACTCACCCAGTTACAGGGTTAGATATTGGTAAAAGACAACAATTAGTTAAAGAGCTAAATAGACGAGCTAAAAAGAATGACTTTAAGACAGCCTTCAAAGATTTAGTTGAGGAAGTAGCTTATACATGGTTTAACCGGATTATTGCGATTAGATTCATGGAAGTTAATGATTATTTGCCAAGTAGAACCAATGTTTTATCAAGTACTCAAAACCGAAATGAACCTGATATTATGATGGATCCATTGAGTATTGAAGATTATCTAGGCGGATTTAATGATGCTGAGAAGGCATTAATAGAGAAGGCTAATGACACGCTAGATCCTAATGATATGGATGAACTATATCATATGCTTTTCATCAAGCAAGCTAATGCTTTGAACAGGAATCTGCCATATCTATTCGAAAAAACTAATAATTATGCGGAATTATTGTTCACTCCAAACTATCATAATGGTGTTATTAAACACTTAATTGACGATGTGAATGTTGATGATTTTGATGTTGAAAAAGGTGGTCAGGTTGAGATTATTGGTTGGCTTTATCAGTATTACAATACTGAACCTAAAGACTTGGCTTTCAAGAAGAAAAAATATACTGAATCCGACATTCCCGCTGTTACACAATTATTTACTCCTGATTGGCTAGTTAAATATATGGTCGAAAACTCACTCGGTCGTTATTGGATAGATATTCTACAAGCCAAAGGTGATGCCAGAAGTTCTAAGGAAATTGCTGAATCGTACGGCTGGAAATACTTTATGCCTGAAGCAAAACAGTCTGATGAAGCAAAATTAGAAATTCATTCAAATGTGGATGAATTAGCCAATGTTCAGCCTGAAGACATTACATTTCTCGATCCAGCCATGGGATCCGGACATATTTTAATTTACGCATTTAGTTTATTCATGAAAATTTATGAAACTGAAGGTTATGCCAAACGTGATGCTGCTAAAACTATTATTGAAAAAAATCTTTTTGGCTTAGATATTGATACACGGGCTTTCCAGCTATCATACTTTGCCTTAATGATGAAGGCTAGACAATATCATAGAAGATTTTTAACACTGGATATCAGACCTAATGTATTTGATATTCCCGAGTCTACTAACTTAGAAGTCGAAGATTTTGATTCAGTTATTTCTGATGAAGCTGTTAAAAATGATTTAAAGACGATTTTGGATTTGTTTAAAAATGGAAATGAATATGGATCTCTTATACTTTTCAAAAAACGTTTAAATTGGAATTTATTATTTGAAATTACTCATGAAGAAAATGAACATAGGCAACTTTCCCTTGAATCAATAGATTTAATGAATAAACAAAAAGAGCTTTATAATATTATTTCTGTTGCTAAAATACTTGATACCAAATTTTCAATTGGTGTTACAAATCCTCCTTATATGGGATCAGGAAAGATGGACTTGATCTTAAGTAAATATGTAAAGAAGATTTTTCCAAATAGCAAATCGGATCTATTTGCCACATTCATGGAACGGATGGGTGAATTGACGAAGAACAACGGTTATTATGCAATGGTTACCCAACACGCTTGGATGTTCTTATCAAGTTTTGAATCCTTACGTAATCACTTAAAACAGAAAACTCTAATTAATATGGCACACTTGGGAACACGTGCATTTGAAGAGATCGGTGGCGAAGTAGTTCAATCAACTGTTTTTGTGTATAAGAATCAAGAAGTGCCAAATTACGTTGGTACATATGAGAGATTGGTTGATTTCAATTCACAACAAAAAAAGCAAGCAGCCTACTTGAACGCTGTAAATGACAGTTCTGTAAATTATATTTATCGAACTAACCAAGCGAACTTTAGTAAGATTCCAGGGATGCCTATTGCTTATTGGGCCAGCGATAGACTTTTTGATGAATTTCTTTTAGATAAAGTTGAAACTAAATTTGCTTCAACTGGAAGATTAAAAACACATGATAATAAAAGATATCTCCGATATTGGTGGGAGATTATTCTACCGACAAAAAAATGGAAACTAATTCATAATGGAGGAATATTTAGAAAATTTTACGGAAATGAATTAGAACTCGTAGATTATTCAAATAATGCCTTAGCAAATTATCATGAACATGGTGGAGATATAGGAAAGTTATCGTCAAGCTTTGGAATTACTTGGAACTTAATAACCTCATCTACCCCTGGATTTAGATTTAAAGAAGAATTTTTACCAAATAGTTCGGGAGCTCCCACGATAGTGGCAACATCGAAGGACATCAACGAAACATTTTCAGAACTAGGATTCTTGAATTCTAAAGTTTCACAGTATATTTTGAATTTACTAAATCCAACATTGAATACAAACGTATCCAATGTACTGAGTTTACCGTATAAATTCAGTTCAAAAGCAGGAGCAATAACCGATGATTCTGTATTATTATCAAAATTAGAGTGGAATTCATACTCCGAATCCTTGAATTTTAAACGTCATCCGTTACTTCTTCACATCGCTGACGATAAGCAAAATGAAGTTGATGGTAAGCTTCAAAATGCATTCGGCATTTGGAAAGATGAAGCTCAATCAAGGTTTGATCAATTAAAGTCTAACGAAGAAGAACTTAATAAAATATTCATAGACTTATATGGATTAAACGATGAATTAACTCCAGAAGTAGAAGATAAGGATGTTTCTGTTCGTTTGGCAGATGAAGAAAGAGATATTAAATCCTTCTTATCATATTTCATTGGAGTTGTATTTGGACGTTATTCACTAGATACTAACGGATTAGCGTTTGCTGGTGGCGATTGGGATAGTGACAAGTATCGCTCATTTGTGCCAAATAAGGATAATATCTTGATGTTAAACGATGAAAAATACTTTGATGATTCTAGAGATATTATTAATAGATTGAAAGAGTTTTTAAAGGTTACTTTTGGTGAAGAATCATTGAGTACGAATTTGAAATATATAGCATCGATTGTTGGTAAAAAGGCTGACAATCCTGAGGATTCAATCCGTAGATACTTTGTAGAAGACTTTTTCAAGGACCATAAAAAGATATATCAAAAACGTCCAATTTACTGGGAATTTTCAAGTGGTAGAAATAACGGATTTAAAGCATTGATGTATCTACATAGATACGATGAAAATGAATTGGCAATGCTAAGAACTGATTATTTACATCCATTGCAAGGACGCTATGAGTCCAGATTAAATCAATTGAATTCTTTGTATGAGGTAGAAACGATTGCCAAGGAAAAGAAGAATATTGAAAAAGAACTTAAACATGTTACGAAACAGCTGGATGAAATACGCAAATATGACCAATCTATTCAACATTTAGCAAATGAAAAAATTAGTCTTGACCTAGATGATGGTGTTGTAGTTAATTATGATAAATTGCAAAATGGTGAAAATATCTTAAGCAAAATATAGTATAAAAAGGGGCTTTCTCATTGTGAGAAAGCCTCTTTTGTGCCAAAAAATGTGCCAATTAAATTTTAGTCATTGTTCGCCTTATTTAAAATGGTAATAATCTTATCTTGATCCTGATATTCAAGTTCTTTAATGATATGTAAATAGGTCGATTGTGTAGTCGTAACATTGCTGTGACCTAATCTTCTTGAGACAGATAAGATGCTTACACCCTCGTATAGAAGTATCGAAGCATGTGTATGTCTCAAACCATGGAAAGTTATCCTAGGTATTTTTAGCCTATTTAAAATATCGGTAAGTGAGTTATTTATTTCAGCACTGACCATAACATGATTTTTATTATCCATAAATATTGGTCGTTCGTTAGAAGGCTTTTTAAGATCAATAAAGCTTTTTATTTTTGCCGATGTAGTATCGTCAATTGATATTTGTCGCACAGATGCTTCATTTTTTGTTTTCATAAACCCTGTTTTATATTTATAGTCCCAGGTTTTATTGATATTAATTTTTTTATTTTTTATATCGATATCCCTAATTGTTAAACCAACAATTTCGCCGTATCTCATACCTGTCACAGCAGCTAAGTAAATTATCATTTCATCGGTACTGTAAGTATTCAGATTTTGTAACAATTTTTTCCAATCATTGTAATTTAGGAATTTTGATACTTTAGGTTTTTCTCGCCCGGTTATTACAGCTTTTCTTGTTGGATCAGTGGCAATGATTTTTGAATCAACGGCTTCAAGGATACAGGCACGAAGCTGTTTATGTAGGCATGATACAGTTCTCTTGGCATGTGTCTGGGCAAATTCATTTAGTTTTTCTTGATAAAGTGATTTGGTCAGTTCCTTTAGTTTAATATTATGAAATAATTCGAATGCATGTTGGGCTGTGTTTTGATATTTATTGTAGGTAATGGGGGTTACCACGTTTAATTTATATAATTTTATCCATCTCTCAAAATAATTAACCAGCGTTTCATCACCGGATTTAACTACATTTAAATTTGGATTATTAGCTTGCACTTTACTGGCAGCAAGGATTGCATCGGATTTTAATTGGAATCCGGACTTTCTTAATTTTTTGTATTTTCCGAGTTTATCTTTGTAAGAAATTTCATATTGCCATACATTTCCTCTTTTTTGATAGCTAACCATTAAAGTGACCTCCATTATTCACAATCTGAAATAATTTTGGCACAATATTGGCACTTTTGTTTGATTTTACAGGACATTTATAAGCTGATAATTTCTTATCGTCAGCGATGTGAAGAAGCAATGGATGATGTTCGAAATGCCAAGATTCCTCAGTACAAAAATATTGTTTTTTTACGATATCTATATTTGAACGTGATACCTCTAGTACATCATTTCTGAATACTCCCGGAATTACAGGTATATTTAAAACATATCCCGTTGGTAAATTTATTGTGGGATTTAAGAACTTAAAAACATATTCACTAACTTTGGAATTCAGAAGTGCTAATAGTGAATATATTGTACTCATATCATGCGGAATAATTTCTGGAGACGCAGTACCATATACAAATTTATCAAAAATACGGAATGAAGCTTTGTTTGAAGTTACATACGACCAAGATATTGCAGTTTTAAAATAACTACTTTTATCCCCACGTCTAACAGCTGAATTAACCTCACTTGGCGTATAAAGCTTTTTCAAGTTAATTGTGAAATCATCGTTTCCAAACCATCTTGCGTAATCCCCGCCCTTTGAATAGGGAACAAATTTTAAATTGCCTATTTCAAAATTATTTTCGATTTTATAATTTATATCACTAAAATTTATTTCATACCATCTAAAAATAAATTTTGAGTCTTTACCAGTTACTATTCCTGCCTTAGATTCAACGTATTTTCCAATATTTAAATCATTAAATTTATTTATAATAATATTACTGGCCCAATAGGCAATAGGCATCCCTGGAATTTTACTAAAGTTCGCTTGGTTAGTTCGATTATATCTATTGCCAGAGATTGGCACAGATTGTGGGACCTTTGACGTAGCATCGGCGGTTTTTATTTGATGATAGGTTCCAACAAACGCTGGTATATGCATATTTCTAACAATTGTCACAGCCGTACCAAATGCTATACCCATGACATTATTTTCCATATGCATTAGATTAGAAATAGTAAAATTGTTTAATAAATTAACTCTCATCTTTTCAAAGCTCGATAGGAACATCCAGGATTGCATAGTAACCATTGAATTATATCCACCCGGTAAAAGAGATTTGTTCCACCTTTCCATAAACATACCAAAGAAGTCAGATTTAGAATTAGGATAATTTTTTTTAGCATAACTACTGAGTGTTTTCCCCATTCTCGCAGATCCCATGTATGGAGGATTAGTAACCACGACATGGTACTTGTTCATCAATAGTTTTGCGGAATCCAATATTTCTTGCACCTTTTTGATAAGAGGCAATAGTTCGAAGGATAGTTGATTGCTATTAACTCTTTTTAGTTCTGCCTCAATTTCTTCAATCTGAAGATTACTCTCACTTATCAAAGAACCTAATTCATCACCAAAATTGAAATCGGTTATCAGCTGTTTAACTTGTTCGGATATTTCGGGAGATAATTTAGAAAGTAAAATTTCAAAGTCTTCCATTTTATAATCGTCTGCACCTGGAATATCATAAATATTCATTTTCACGGCACGTGTTAATGCACGCCTATTATATTGTCTAGCCTTCATCATTACGGCAAAATATGATAGTTGGAAAGCTCTAGTATCAATATCCAATCCATGAAGATTATTATCCATAATACGAGTAGCAGCGTCTCGTTTAGAATATCCTTCAGCCTCATAGATTTTCATCAACACATCAAATGCATATACTAAAATATGACCTGATCCCATAGCAGGATCAATAAGTTTTATATCCTCGACATTTAGATTCTCTAGTTTATAGTCATAGATCTTTAACTGTGACTCCACATCTTCTGGTTGTTTAGCGTCTTCCATATAATATTGCCAACCAAATTGACCAGCAATTTCTAATTCTGATCTGGAATCTCCTTTTTGTATCAAGGACTTAATCCATAACTTACCTAACGAATTTTCGACCATATATTTTACAATCCAGTCAGGCGTAAATATCTGAGTTGCTGATGCTATTTCAGTATCGCGATATTTATGTGACTTGGGTAATCCAATTACGTAGTCTTTAGGTTCAGTATTGTAATACTGATAAAGCCACCCAATAATTTCAACCTGGCCACCTTTTTCAACATCAAAATCGTCAACATTCACATCATCAATCAAGTGCTTAATAACACCATTATGATAGTTTGGAGTGAACGATAACCTATGCATCCAGTCGTATATGTTTTAGATAAATTATTGTATTATTAATATAGCTATTTTATTGAAAAGAGGCACAAATATGGCCGATGTGGATATTAATCAAGTTGTGGTAACACTTAAAGATAAGTTTGCCGGAAACAATCAATTTATTTTTTGGTTTGATGACGATGGGGAGTTCTCTGATAACATTACTGACTTAACTAATGCCTTAGACGGTGTGGCACAAGTCAAAGTTATGGAACCTGGACATCAAGTTCAAACTAAGCTAGATCTATTAGCTGTAGATAATAAACAGAAGGTTCTGGTTTACGCTCCATATCCACAACCTGAATTGGAACAAAACCATCTCAAGGATATGATTTCTTATTCCGAGACTTTTAAAGCTGATGCTATTGAAATATTACGTAAAGATTTGAATTTACCAAATAACTTACGTAGTTTTTTAAGAGATCACAAAACGTTCTTTGGTAGTAAAGAGCGTCAAAAACAATTTATGAAGTATGATCTCGAAAGTTATGAAACAAAACCTGAATTAGCAATTATGGCTTCAATCGTGAAGTCTAAAAAGAAAGTCATTTCATTCTTTGATATTTTTCAAGAAGTATTGATTGATGCTTTTGATAGTAATGAATATTTAGCAGAGTTTGAAAAATATGGGGTTCAAACTGACTTCTGGAATTATATTTCCGAACAATTCGGTTACGTTGATGAAAAACCACAAATGTTGAAATTGGCAGCTGGACTTTATATGACGATGGCATTTAGACAAATGGAGCTTGATGTGCCAACTAAGTATAAAGAATTTGATTTGAGTACTCGTTGGGCTAATGTTCAAACTTTTATGCAGCAATACAGTGATGTTTATCATGATGCTGAGGTAGACGAGTTTGCCAAGATAGCCAAAGAGGTTTGGAGCTTTGTTGACGGCAAGTCTGCTTTTTCAAAAATCAAAATTGATGATTTAGCCAAATCAGATGTTTTTGAAGATTTCGATCAGAAGATTCTCATGTGGATCCAGGATAGATTGAAGTTGGAAGATGTTGCCGCTGAAATTAATGGCTTGGATATTTCTAAAATTGCTAAGCAACGTAGTGAAATGCATTATGGAAATAAATATGACTTACTTTATCAAATCATGCGTAATGCTTGGCATATTGTACGAAGAGATAAAAATATGCCTTCCGATACATTAGAGGACATGATCAATGACTATGTTAACAATGATGGATATAAAGAAGATACATATTATCGTAAATTTATTTATTCATATCAAATGGCTAATAGTCCCGAAAACTTCAATGAAACTAAGGATTTAGTCGAGAATATTTATATCAATGACTATTTGAATAAATACATCAGCGCATGGAATGAAAAGTTTTCGTATTCTTCAGTCGATTCTCGTCATTTACAACGCAATTTCTATAAGAACCATATTGAACCAGAAACAAATCGTGTTGTTGTAATTATTTCCGATGCCTTTAGATTTGAAGCGGCCAAGGATTTGCAAACTCTATTAAGTCGCGATGATCAGATTACTAGTCAATCAATGGATTACATGATTACCGGGTTACCATCTGTAACTTATATGGGTATGCCATCGTTATTGCCCAACTCAAAGCTAGACTTTCAAGATAAAAAATTATTAGTTGATGGCAAAGAAGCTGTTAATTTAAATATGCGTGATCAAATTTTACGTGACAAGAATGAAAATAGTGCTGCCTATGCTTTTGATGACTTAAAAGGGGCCTCTAGTAAAGAAATTAAGGATAAGATTTCAGGTAAAGAAGTGATTTATATTTACCATAATCAGATTGATGCTATTTCTGACAATAACAAAACTGAGGATGATACGTTCAAAGCCACAGCTGATGCAATTGATGAGATAAGTAAATTGATTGCCAGATTACGGACGAATAGTGTTTCCCATATCATTGTTACAGCTGATCATGGATATATTTATCGTAATGACAAAGTTGTTTCTGGTGATAAGATTGAAATTTCAACTAATGCTGATGAAATCAAATCGCAACGTTATTTAATATCAGAGCGAGATATTAATGAACCAGGTGTTGGTCATCAAAAAATGGCTGATGTTTTGAATAATGATGACAAACGATTTGTCTATTATCCTAAGGCTGAGAATATCTTTAAATCTGCAGGGTCATTTAACTATGTTCATGGTGGATCCTCGATGCAAGAGATGATTATACCTTTATTGGATGTTAAGACGACTTCAAACAGATCAATGGCACATGATGTGGAATTACGATTAACGAATACCACTAATCGAATTACATCACTTGAGGTACCGATTAATTTGAACCAAGTGGAACCAATTAGTGCTACGGTAAATCCGGTTGAATATCGTGTTTACTTTGAAGATGAGGATGGACGAGCAATATCAGGTCCTGTTTCAGTTAATGCCAATAGTGATTCCAAAGATGTAAAGGATAGATTCTATAAGATTCGTGTAACGTTAGCAGATCAGAAATATGATAAGTCTAAGAAATATTACCTAGTGATTGAAAATACCAAAAATGATACTAGAAATAAGATTGAATACATTATGGATATCGCAATTCAGGGTGGTTTCGGATTCGATATCTAATTGGATGGGGTGCGCATGACTAGTCAAAATGACGATCTATTAGATAAATTATTGGAATTTCTTCCGGGAAGATTTGTTCGCAAAGATTTAACTAACCGCATTAAAGAAGGTGCCAATGTTCCAACGTATGTTTTGGAATATTTGTTGGGATTGTACGCCAACAGTACTGATGAAACACAGATTGAACGTGGTGTTGAAAATGTTAAGAAGACGCTAGCTAATAATTATGTCCGTCCGGATGAGGCTGAAAAAGTTAAGTCTAAAATACGTGAACTGGGTTCCTACACTGTCATTGATAAATTAACCGTAAAGTTGAATGAAAAGGCTGATCGTTATGAAGCGGTCTTTAGCAATTTAGGTATCGACCATGTGGTTGTTGATAGCCGCTATCCTGAAGAATTTGAACGTTTACTCGGTGGCGGTATTTGGTCAATTGTTCGCTTGAATTACGAATATGATGAGAGTGAGCACGATAAATCGCCCTTTATTATTGATTCATTGACACCGATTCAAGTTGCTGGTTTGGATATGAAAGAAATCTTTAATGCGAGAGAACATTTTACAACTGAAGAGTGGGTCGACTTAATTTTACGTACCATCGGTATGGAACCGACAATCTTTACAGAACGCGAAAAATGGCTGTTCTTAGCTAGATTGATTCCATTCGTGGAGAACAACTTCAACTTGGTTGAACTAGGCCCTCGTGGGACAGGAAAGTCACATGTGTATAAAGAACTATCACCTAATTCAATTTTAGTTTCTGGGGGACAGACTACTGTCGCTAATCTTTTTTACAATATGAGTCGTCATCAAGTTGGATTAGTTGGTATGTGGGACATCGTTGCCTTTGATGAAGTTGCTGGTATTAAGTTTAAAGATAATGATGGTGTTCAGATTATGAAGGATTATATGGCATCGGGCTCATTTTCACGTGGTAAAGATGAGATTCAAGCCAGTGCATCAATGGTCTTTGAGGGTAATATTAATCAAAGTATTGATGTTATTATGAGAACTTCACATTTGTTTGAACCATTTCCTGAAGTCATGGCTAATGATTCAGCGTTCCTAGATCGAATTCATGCTTATATTCCTGGCTGGGAAATACCAAAGTATAAACCATCATTCTTCACGAAAGGATATGGACTTATTACCGATTATTTTGCCGAGGTTATGCGTGAATTACGTAAACAATCATTTGGTGATGCAATTGATAAGTATTTCAAATTAGGTAGTCAGTTGAATCAACGGGATACGATTGCTGTAAGAAAGACTGTTTCAGGAATGTTGAAGCTGATTTATCCTAACGAGCAATATGAAAAAGAAGATGTAGAACAAGTTCTGCAGTTTGCTTTGGAATTGCGCCGTCGTGTTAAAGAACAATTGAAGAAAATCGGTGGTATGGAATTTTTCGATGTTAATTTTTCTTATATCGACAATGATACTTTCGAAGAACATTTTGTTGCTGTACCAGAAAAGGGTTCAATGAGTTTAATTCCTGAAGGTACTGAGAAGCCGGGTCAAATTTATACTGTTAATTATGATAAGAATGAACGACTGAGTTTATTTGAAATTGAATCACAGATGATTTCTGGTAGTGGAAAATTTGAAAAGACTGGTATTGCTGGTAATCGTCAAGCAGGTGAGGCAATGGACACTGCTTATAAATATTTAAAGGCTAACTCTCATTCAATTAGTTCAAAAATCAGCTTGAGTACCCATGATTATGTTGTTAATGCTGTTAATTTAAACAATGCTGAGATGACAGAACATTTATCACTCTCAACTTATATTGCCTTAGTTTCAATCTCAATTGGTAAGCCTACGGTTGATAGCTTAGTTATTTTAGGTGAGCATACGATTGGCGGGTCAATTAAAAAGCCTGACAATTTGGCTGATGCATTACAAGTTGCCTTGGATAGTGGAGCTAAGAAAGTCCTGCTGCCTAATACATCAGCTGCTGATTTGTCGACTGTTCCAGCGGATTTAATGGGATCGTTTACCTTAATTTTCTATGATACTGTGGAAGATGTAGCGTTTAAGGCATTTGGACTACAATAAATTAAAATATTGGTTGAAAAAGGTAATACGTGATATTATTACTTTTGTAAAAGCCAATCCCTCCATTCCCACATTTGTGGCAGGTACGTC
Source organism: Companilactobacillus muriivasis (assembly GCF_036246245.1). Taxonomy (NCBI): domain Bacteria; kingdom Bacillati; phylum Bacillota; class Bacilli; order Lactobacillales; family Lactobacillaceae; genus Companilactobacillus; species Companilactobacillus muriivasis. Next base: position 192,390 of record NZ_BTTQ01000004.1, on the reverse strand, counting down.
CTGATTAATGGAGGTTTTTTTATGTCCAGATATATATTTATTCCGTTACTTAATTGTGACGGTATTTTTTTATCGAAAATGTAATAAAATTGATGTTGAGGATTTAATTTGGGGGATTTGCAAGATGAATAATATAGAATCAAGAAAATATAGAGTTCAAAATACTTCTGTTGGAACATTGTTAAATTGGATCAGTAGTGGTGAGATAGGCTTGCCAGAATTACAGAGACCTTTTGTGTGGAGTTCTGTTAAGGTTCGCGATTTTATAGATTCACTATATAATGGTTTTCCGGTTGGATATATCATTACTTGGAATAACCCGAGCATTCATTTGAAAGATGGCAGTATCTCAACGGGTAAGAAAATCATGATTGATGGACAACAACGTGTTACGGCTCTACGTGCGGCAATTGCTGGCGAGAAGGTTATGAATTCCAAGTTTCAATATAAACGTATTAGAATTTCATTTAATCCTATCGAAGAAAAATTTCAAACATTCAATGGTGCAATTGCTAAGGATCCACAATGGATTCCCGATATTTCGGTGCTGTTCAGTAGTGAATTTCATGAATGGGATTTTATTCCAACGTTTGCAAAAAATAGTGGAACTGATCCCAACGATATTGCAGAAGCAGTTAAAAAGATTTTGCAATTGATCAACAATGATATTGGTAATATTGAATTAGATGCAAGTTTGCCGATTGAATCTGTTACTGAAATATTTAATAGAATAAATTCTAAAGGAACTGAGTTATCGACAGCCGATTTTATAATGTCAAAACTTTCGTCCGATACTGAGCATGATGGCAACAATATCCGAAAATGTGTTGAATATTTTTCCCGTTTGTTAGCCGATCCATTATCGATTGATTCGATAGCTAATAATGATAAAGAATTTTTGAATACTGAATATTTTTCATTAATCAAATGGGCTAAAAATGAAAATTCAAACTTGTACAATCCAAGATTTGGAGATTTATTTCATGTCGTTTTAGGGTTTGAATTTGGACGTGGTAAACATTCAGATTTAGTAAGCTTGATTTCTGGACGGGAGTTTAAGAGTAGAACCTTTACAGCGGAAGCTATGTCTGATGCCTATACTCATTTAAAACACGGTGTCGAACAAATGGTAAATCAATCTAATTTTGAACGATACATTATGATTCTTAAAAGTTTAGGTATGTGCGATAATGGTGTGCTTGGTTTGAACGGTATGGGTGTATTGAATTTTGGATATTCACTTTATTTATTTTTAAAGAATAAGAATGATTTATCTGAAAGTGAAATAGAGTCAATCGTTAAACGTTGGGTTGTCATGTCAGCTTTAACTAATAGGTATAGTGGGTCTTCAGAATCAAAGAGTGAGATGGATATTAAGTTATTTATCAATGATGATCCTCAAGAGATTGTTGATAGAATTTCCAAACAAGAATTGTCGGATGATTTTTGGAACGTAACTTTGCCAAATAAGTTGGAAACATCATCAACGGCAGCTAATGTTTGGAGAATTTTCCAAATGTCACAAGTACGTGCTAACGATTTAGCTTGGCTAGAGAAAGATCATCGTGTTTCTAGTCTGATAGAGAATCAAGGAAACGTACATCATATTTTTCCAAAAGCATATCTAAAAGCTAAGAACTTTTCACAACAGCAATATAATCAGGTAGCTAATTATACTTGGTTAACACAACCTCGTAATTTGTTAATAAGCGATAAAGCACCACAAGAATATTTGCATGATACACAAGTGACAGAATTTATGAGTGATGAATCATTTGAGAAAAATGCTATTCCCAAGGAATTAATGAATTACGACTTTAATGATTACAATAAGTTTCTTGAAAATAGACGTCACTTGATGTCGCTTAAGATTAAACAGTACTTTACAACACTATAATTTTTTTAAAGTTAGGAGGTAACTATGCTAAAAATAAGTGAAATGGCCAAACTAGCCAACACAACTAGACGAACTCTGATTTTTTACGATGAAGAGGGAGTATTTCAACCCAAATCCCGCAACGTTGCTGGCTATCGCTATTATGAATACAGTCAGTTATACGATTTGTTATTCATTTTAGGATTAAAGAAAATGGGTGTGTCTTTGAGTCGCATCAAAGAATTACAATCCACGACGGATAAAGCTATGGTCAATGAATTATTGGATGTTCAAGCAAGTATCGATTCTAAAATTGATGAATTATCGAAGATTAAAAATGTTGTAGCGCAAAAATTGAATAAAGAAACTGAGTTAGAAGTGCCATTGTATCAGGCAATGGCACTCCAACGTCCCCGAGTCGAATTTTGGTGTTCAAAAGCATCAGTATCTTGTACCGCTGAAGAAGTTGCTGAATTATTCTCTAGTTTTTATCAACAATTAGATACCTTGGCTTTGATGGATGGTTCACAATCAGGATTTTTGACTGATTTACCTGGAGCACAAGCTGATTTATACGCAGACGCTGGCTTTAGAGTAATCAAGGAATCCACGACTAATAACAGTGGGAAAGCTATGCCTAAGATTGAAAAGCAGGCTGGGAAATATGCAGTTGTTAAAGTTGAGAATAATACTCCGGGAATTTGTAAAGGTTTGAAACAATTAAATGAATTTTGTGTAAAGAACAATTACAAATTGAATTCTGATTTATGGCAAATGGATACTGGAGATGAATCATTGAAAGAGCATGGCGGCACCAAGTTTGCGTTTTTAGAATATTTGATTGAGGCAGCGTGATATACTTATTTCATCTTGGGATATTGGCGATACCCAAATCAAACATTGCCGTTGATGTGAAAGGATTCTTATGAGAATAAACGTTTTGCAACATACACCAAATGAAGGACCAGGGATGATTCAGGATTGGTCACGAAAGAATGGTCATGAAATGTATATTTATCATCCTTATCAATTCGGTTATTTACCAACCGCTGAAGAAACTGACATGCTTGTAATTTTAGGCGGACCCATGAGTCCTAATGATGATTTACCTTGGATCGAACAAGAGCGTGAGTTGATTCAAACGTTGATGGATCAGGAAAAACCTATCTTTGGGGTTTGTTACGGTGCCCAACAGATTGTTAAGACTTTGGGATATGACGTTACCAAGGCTCCAGCTAAAGAAGTTGGTTTTGCGCCGGTTTATCGACGTGATGTAAAGTTTCTTAATATTCCTGAGGAGTTAAATGTCTTACATTGGCATGAAGAAATGTTTGAAATTCCTGCTCAAGCTCAATTGTTATTCTCAAGTGATAAGTTGGAGAATCAAGGTTTCATAATGAATCATCGTATTGTTGGTTTACAATTCCACTTGGAACCTAAGGCTGACAATGTGCGTGAAATGGTTGTGAATGATTTTCCATATATAAAAGATTCAGTTTTGAATCAAACAAGTAAAGAAATTTTACAAACTAAGATTTCTGATGATAATAAACAAACGCTTTATAAATTGTTAGATTTCATAACAATTTAACGTACTGATACAAATAAGAGCTGTAATCCCCAATCGGATTGCAGCTCTTATTTGCGTTAATATTCAAAAACCAATCTCGCCTTTTTTCAAATTAAACTAATATTTTTTGAAGAAATTTTGTTAAGCCATCTGTATCGCCATAATGTGACACCCCCAGATGATAGTCTGAATTTTGTTACAAGGATTAATCAGTAAGCCATTTGAGAAATCCTGAGTATCAAAAAGTGGGGATAAACAAATGAACAGTAGTGAACGGATTGTTAATATATTGATGAGAATGTTACGAGGCGGGAAAATCGATTTCGATAATTACCGAGCCACCTATGGAAAATCTGGACGGACTTTCCACAGGGATTTGGAGGCAATTAGGAATAACGAGGATTTTTCAGCCAGATATGTATTGCACTACAATACTGTCCAAAAGAAATATTATGTTACTAATATTGGAGTTATAGATTCAGCTGAAGTTTTGGCTATTTTGAAAATTTTAATTGGTAGCCGAGCCTTAAGTAAAAAGGAATTAAACGATGTAACCGAACAATTGTTGGAGTCTGTTGCGACCGAGGATCAATCAAATATAAAAACACTTTTAACAACGACGAGTGAAAGTTATATTCCAGCTGTGGACGGATTAATTTTTCCAAGAGTCAAGCAATTTTCAGATTGGATCATTGCTAAGAAGTCGATTACTTTCAAATATAATGGAGTTTCCAACGGAGCTAATGTTTTGGGGTCGCAAGTAGGGGTACCTTTGAGCATGTATTATGATAACCATCATTTTTATATAATGATGTATTTGATTGATGCCGACAAAACTTTTCTTTACCGCATGGATCAGTTTGGAAAAATTGTTCCTAATGGAAAGGCAGTCAACGTCCCGGCAGATAAACGGCCTGATATTGGTCGCATGATTAATAAAACCTTTTTGTTAAGCGGCGGAAATCATATTCATTATAAATTTAGTTATGAGGGTAATGAGCAGGTGACATTGGAGAACGTGCCTAATTCACATCTTTCTAGTGATGATGACCCAGAGAATACAGATATGACAATTGTTGAAGGGGATTTGTTCTCAGAAGGAGCCTTATTGTGGGTGTTGAGTCAGGGTGCACAGGTTAAAGTTCTAGGACCACAATCTTTAATCGAGAGATTGCGTAAAGAATTGAAGAAAACTTTGGAATACTATTCAGATGATAAATAAAAAAACTCCAAATCCGACAGGATTTGGAGTTTTTGAACTAATAATCTAAATTTTTTTCTTCAAGTGATATTGAACAATACTAGAATCAGAATCTTTAAGGTGAGATTTCTCATCTTTAGCAAAGTAAACAGCAAAACTCTTATTATCGCTAACATCCTCAGCGATAATTAGGGATGATTCATACGGATCTTTTGCCTTGTAGATTTGTGCTCCACGGACAGCTTCGCCGTAATCTTTTGAATTAGCAATTGCATCGCCGGGATTAAAAAATACCATTTCGTCCATAAGTAACACATCCTTTCTCTTTGCCATTATTATACAGCTAAAGGCTTAGGACATACAAAGCGTTACAATTATGGCCATCTCCAGAGCTGAGAAATATTCACCTGCTATGCGGACCGTTCCGAGCCAAAGAGCGGTCTCGAACCTCGGTTTGAAGCCTCGCAAAAAACGCGAGTCTCCAAACACGCCCGGTGGTGTAATGGCTAAAGCCATAACGCCACGCCCACAGCGGGTGAATATTTCTCAGCTCTTCCGACTAGTTATCAGCTATTTTTTAATAAATTGGATGTAAATAATTTGTTCTTTTTTGTATAGTTCATTCGGATATGTTTATTAATAGAATTTAAAAGAAATTAAGAAGTATATTTCAATGAGAGTAATATCCAAATCCGTTGAATTAAAAACCAATTAGCCTTCGGGTGTGAGAAATCTGCCAGCAGTGAAGATAGTATAAGGACGCAAGTCCTTATACTATGGACGACTTTTGAGACGCGGTTTTCGGCTCAAAAGCGAGACTCGAGACCGAACTTTGGCTCGAGTCGGTCCCACAGCAGGCAGAATTTCTCACACCCGAAGGCGGCAATAAAAAGGAGTTTTCTTTTAATACAACAACATTTTAGATATACTATGGCGTATGGAGGGCAAATATGACTAACGTTGAAGATTACATCAAAGATAATATTTTTGGGAAACCGCAATTAAAGCCTGATGAGAAGAACAAATTCTTAGGTAACTTTGCCGAACGTGTTGCAATCGCTTTAACGGTTGCACAGCTTAAAAACGAGGAAAATCAAGCGACAGTTGAAAGCGTTATGAAAAAATATCCAGGGTATCATCTTTATCTAAATGGAAAAATAGATTCATATATACTGGATAATTACCTCCGTTTGAGTGTAAAATTAAAGTATAAGTTTACAATAGTTTCACAATCGGGAATGCGTAATCGAGACCGTCAATTGACTGATAATGACATGGGATTGGTTATTGCTAACGAGGGTAAACCTGTTGATAGACCAGTGCTTATATAATTTTGGAGGACAATATGTCTAATAATGCATTAGATAAAATTGCTTTACTTTCTTTAAATGGTAATAAACCATTAGCTAAGAGAATTTCTGATTACATGGGAGTTCCATTGTTGGATGCTTCCGTTTCACACTTTAGTGATGGCGAAATTAACATTCAAATCAATGAAAGTATTCGTGGAAGAGACGTTTACATTATCCATTCAGTTTCAGATCCCGTAAATGACAACTTTATGGAATTGATGATTGCTGTTGATGCATTGAGACGTGCTAGTGCTGCAACAATCACTTGTGTCTTGCCATATTTTGCATATACTCGTTCAGATAGAAAGTCTCGTTCAAGAGAACCTATCTCAGCTAAGTTATTTGCTAATATGTTGGAATTAGGTAGCGTTGATCGTGTTATGGCACTTGATATGCATGCTGACCAAATTCAAGGATTCTTTGATATTCCTGTTGATCACTTGCGTGCAATGCCAATTTTCGCTAGCTATTTCGAAAAGAAAATCAAGAACCCAGACGATTTCGTCTTTGTAGCTCCTGATCACAATTCAACAAAACGTGCTCGTTCATTGGCTGAAGTCTTTGGCTCACAAATTGCAATTGTTGATCAAAGATCGACAGAAGATGAAGAAGTTGTTCCTGATATTATCGGTGATGTTGAAGGTAAACAATGTGTTATCGTTGATGACTTGATTGATACCGGAACAAGAATGGTTAATAGTGCTAAAGCTGTTGAAGCTGCTGGTGCCAAAACTATTTCTGCTGCAGCAACACACCCAATCTTTTCTAAAGATGCTGCCAAGAGACTAGAAAATTCTATCTTGATGGAAGTTTTAGTTTCTGACTCAATCGTTATTCCAGATGAATGTCAATTCGACAAACTTAAGATTTTGTCAGTGACAGATCTAGTTGGCGATGCCATTCGTATGACAGAAATGAATGAATCAATCGATTCATTGTTTGAAGTACGTGATAGCTATACAGAAATCAAATAGTTACTCGGCCGTCTCCAGATATGAGAATATTCACCTGCTATGCGGACCGGGCCGAGCCAAGGTCTCGTCTCTCGGTTTGAAGCCTTACCACAGTTCGGTAAGTCTCCAAACTCGCCCGGTGGTGTAATGGCTAAAGCCATAACGCCACACCCACAGCGGGTGATATTCTCATATCTTCCGACTAATTTAATTTTATTAGTATAAATGTACTAAATGAATTTTAATTACGATTAATACGACGGTTATGTTATCTATTTGGAACCTTTAGTTATAAAAAATAATCTCAATCATTAATTTGGTTGGGATTATTTTTTTTGCAATGAACAGCTTAATTTGTAAAAAAATGACACGATATGTAAATCTTATCTAAAAATAGCGCATATTATACATAGTGAAAGCGATTACTAAAAGAAAAATGGGGGAAACGTGATTTGGAAATTAAACAAGTAAAGATAAACCATATGAATAATCCCATTGGATTTGAGCTAAATGATTTATTCATTAACTGTACGATTCATGCCGATAAATATCCCGAAGATTTAGAAAAGAAATTAACAATTACAACAAATAATAAGACTGTCTTTGAAACAGAATGGCAAGCTGCCGAAGATTTGAGTTTTAAACCGGTCTTCAAATTACAAAGCAAGACTAGATATGATGTGAACTTTGAATTACGCACTGGTCAAGAAAATTTTAGTAAAACAGCGTTCTTTGAAACTGGTCTGATGACTGGTTTTGACAAGAGCAATTGGATTGGAACTGACGATGCCAGTGTTCATGGCTTGGATTTGATCAAGCAAATCAATTTTCCTAAAGAAATTAAGCAAGGTCGATTGTACGTCAGTGGATTAGGACTTTATGAAGTATATATCGATGATGTAAAAGTAGGCGACGAATATTTAGCACCTGGTTTTACTAATTACAATTACTACGTTCAAATTGCGACACATGATATTACCAAATTTATTCAGACTCCTGGTGTTCACACAATTCGCATCAGTCTAGGTGATGGATGGTATCGAGGAAAGCTTGGTATCAAGGAACATGGTGGTAAAGCCAATCAATATGGCAATGCCTTAATGGCCAATGCAGAAATTGATTACATTGACAACAGTGGCATTGAACATGCGATTGGAACTGATGATTCATGGCAAGCTAAGACTTCGCAAGTTAGCCATTCTGGAATTTATTATGGTGAAGATTTCGACGAGACTGTTTCGACCGTTGCTTTGCCACTCAAACAATTTGATCAACCTACAAAACATCTCAAGGACCATTTGAGTTTACCAATTAAGCAACATGAGGTTTTCAATGTTAAAGAAAAAATCATCACACCGAGTGATGGCGTCGTGCTCGACTTTGGTCAGAATATGGCTGGTTGGGTAGCGTTCAAAAATAATCTACCTAAGGGAACTAAAGTCGAATTAGAATACGGTGAGATCATGCAAAATGGGGAGCTATATCGCGGAAACTTACGCTCAGCTCGAGCAACTTTCACTTATGTCAGTGATGGAAAGTCACATTTGGTTAGACCACACTTCACATACTTTGGCTTTAGATACGTTAAATTGATCGGTTTTCCTAATGATTTCGATATTAACGATTTTCAAGCTCAAGCACTTTATTCAGATATGGAAACCATTGGCAATGTTCATTCCGACAATAAATTAGTTAATAAATTATTCAGCAATATTCAATGGGGACAACGTAGCAACTTTATGGATGTGCCAACAGATTGTCCGCAACGTGATGAACGCCTTGGTTGGACCGGAGATGCAGCTATTTTTGCTAAAACTGCCAGTTATAACATGGACACTTATCAATTTAATCGAAAATTTGCTTATGATGTCGCAGTTGAGCAGAGTATCAATGATGGAAAAGTTCCATTGTATGTGCCTGCGGTTGATTGTGACGATGGTGGAAAAGCTGTCTGGAGCGATGTCGCAACAATTATTCCTTGGACAAATTACACCAGAACTAAAGATGCTTCAATTTTACGTCAAAACTTTGGTGCGATGATGTCTTGGGTCGATTGGGTTCACGATTATGCTAAAACAACACATAATGAATTCTTGTGGTTGGATGCGGATCAGTTAGGTGATTGGTTGGCACTCGATACCGAAGATATTATGCATTTGAAAGGTAAGACACCGGATGAATTGATTGCCAGTGCTTACTACTATCAATCAGCTAAGATAGTTGCCGCTAGTGCTAAGGTTTTGAATGCCAAACGGGAGTACGAATATTATCAATTATTAGCTGACAAGATTAAGGAAGCCTTTGTTGGTGAATTCTTTACAGCTAGTGGTCGTTTGATAACAGATACACAGACTGCTTTGGCATTGTGCTTGAAATTTAAACTTTATCCACAAGGCGACCAAGCAAATTTGACCGACAAGCTTGTGGAAAGAATTGAAAAAGATCGGAATCATTTAACAACTGGATTTGTTGGGACACCAGCGTTATTACCAGCTTTATCACAGAACGGTCAGAATGAATTAGCTGTTCAAATGTTCTTGAATGAAGATTATCCAAGTTGGCTTTATCAAGTTAAGTTGGGTGCGACAACAATTTGGGAACGCTGGGATTCAGTTAAACCTGATGGAAAAATTAATGATAACGGTATGAATTCATTGAATCACTATTCAACAGGTGCTGTTATGCAGTGGGCTTACGAATACTTATTGGGTATCAAGCAGGGTCAACAACTAGAAATTAAGCCGGCGATTAGTCCTAAGTTCCGCTCAATGGAAGGTTATACACAGTTGGTTACTGGTCAAGTGAAAGTCGCTTGGAAGATTGTGGATAAAGCAGGTAGTGAAGTACAAGTGACTTTGGATTTGCCATACAATCAATCAGCTGTCGTTAATCTACCTAGAACTGATGAATGGATTGCTGATGGTGTTAAACATCAGAACGGCGATATTCTACCAGCTGGTCATCATGAAATTAGTTACCGTCCAGCAACGCCATTTGTAAATAACTTTGACGTTCACACAGCATTAGTTAAATTCATTGATGATAAGAATATTACTGATAAACTCAACCAATTAGTTCCATTCTGGGGTTTCTTGAATTTACCTGGCAACATGGATCACTTCAAAGATTACTCAATCTTACAGTTGAGTCAGGAAATGAAGGGCATTGGCTTTTCACCTTTGAATAAAGAACAAGTAACTCAAATTAATCAGATGTTTATGGATTATGAAACAGAACAAATAAAAAAGGATAATTAATTATGAAAAAAATAATGACGCGTTTTGCAATTTTAATATTGTCTGTCTTTACGGTAAGTGGTGGTGCTACGGCAGCTACTATACCTTTGATGATGAAGAGTTTCCCCAATATCGGTGCGACAACAATTGAATTACTTATGACTATTCCATCACTTGGAATCATTATCTTTACACCAATTAGTAATATTGTGGCCGACTTTATCGGTGTTAAAAGAACCATCATGACTGGTTTAGCTTTGATTTTTATTGGGGGAATTGTTCCAGCTGTTACAATGAATTTCCCATTGATTTTAGCTTCCAGAATCGTCTTAGGACTCGGAACTGGTTTATTAATGTCATTCTCACAATCTCTTATTATTCAATTATATGAGGGTCATGATCAACAGAAGATGTTAGGGCTATCAAGTGTTTTCCAAGGCTTAGGAATGTTTGTTATGACTTACGCTGCCGGAGTTTTATTGAACGGTGGTTGGCAAATGTCATACTGGATCTATTTGATTGTTTTACCAATCGTTCTTCTAGTAGGTATTTATGTTCCAAAGACTGTCGGTATGATTTCAGATTCTCATTCAGGTGAAAGTAAAACTAATGACAGTAAAAAAGTTGACGGTAAAATTTGGTTATTAGCATTCTTTGCTTTCATGTTTAACGCAACCTTCGCTTTTATTTCTATTAAATTTGCTCTCCTAGTTGTTTCACGTAATTACGGAACTGCTTCCGATGCAAGTACTTTACTAGGATTAATGGCTTTCGCTATGGCCGCTGGTGGTTTTATCTTCATGTATGTTCAAAAACACTGGTTTAAATACACAACTGCCATTGGACTAGGATTCGCTACGGTAGCTTTCTTACTACTAACAATTTCTCATTCGTTGATCTTGAGTGCCATTGGTGTTATCTTGCTCGGAATTTCCGTTTCAATCTTTATGGCATCAATGATTGCCAACATCAATCGTATGACTTCCGCTAGTCAAGTTGCTTTCTCAACTTCAGTTGTTATGACTTGTGCCAATGTCGGAACACTACTTTCACCATATTTTGCTAAAGGTATCTCATCATTATTCAATAATCTTGAACCAGGTTTCACTTTTGAAGCTGGACTAGTAGTTTTCGCTGTATTATTCATCGTTGCTGCTTTGGCTGGTGCAAATTATTCGAAATTGGAATACAAGAATACTGATAAATTACCAAATAATATGAAAGCTCAAAATTAGAGGTCGTAAATTATGTTAAGCGAACAAGCAAAACAAGCAATTGAAATTTCAAAAGGTATTAAGAAACAAATATCTGAAGAATTAAAACCTGAAACAGCAGTCTTTTTGAGAAAAGATGCTGATGAACATAATGGAATTCCTATTCCTGACAATATAAAGATGGAAGAATTTCACGATGAAGTCAAAGGTGAGTATTATCAACTAAAAAATAGTAAATATGATACAGTCTTACTCTTTATCCACGGTGGTGCTTACGCTACTGGATCAGTAAAATCTCGTCGTAACCTTTGTTTTGGATTGTTGAATAAGATGAATTGCGATGGCTTTTCAGTTGATTATCGTCAATGGCCTGAAGCTAGACATCCGGCTGCTCAAGAAGACGTTATTGCCGCTTATAAATTTTTAAAGCAAAAGTATAATCACGTTTTTGTATTCGGTGAATCTGCTGGTGCTACTTTGGCACTGACATTAACGTTGCAATTGAAAAAAGAAAAACAACCATTACCTGACAAAATTGCGGTCTTTTCACCAGTAATTACTCAAATCAATGTCATGGCTTCAGAATTTTTGATGCAAGAAAGAGATCCGATGTTGTTGGGAGCTGGAGACCCAGTACCTTACTTCGATGATCCATATGCTAAAGATCCGTTGGTTTCACCAATTTACGGTGACTTCACTGGTTTTCCACCATTGATGATCAACTGTGGTAGCGAGGAAGTTAAGTACGATGATTCGAAAGTTTTGAATTATCTCTGCCAAAAAGCTGGAGTCGATGTTACTTGGGATGTTTGGCAAGACTTGTTCCATGTCTTTGTACTTTTCGATATGCCTGAGACGGATCAAGCGTTAAGTAAAATTGCAAAGTTTCTTAATTAAATATTCCGTCTACAGAGCTGGGAAATATTCACAAGCTGTGCGGACCGGTCCGAGCCGAAGTGCGGTCTCGAACCTCGGTTTGAAGCCTTGACACAGTTCGTCAAGTCTCCAAACACGCCCGGTGGTATAAGGACGGGAGGGTTCTCCCGTCCTTATACCACTACCACGGCACACAAATATTTCCCAGCTCTTCCGACTAATTAATTGTCATTGATTGAATGTAAAAATATTCAAATGTTTTTATATTCAGAATAATTGCGATTAATTAATACATGATGAAAATTAAGATCAAAAAAAATACTCGATTCAAAATTGAATTGAGTATTTTTTAAATATGTTGGTTCTTTCTAAATGCTAATGGTGATAATCCGGTCATTTTTTTGAATGTTCTGGATAATTGCGATTGGTTTTTATAGCCGACTAATGTGGCAATTTCACTGATTGGCAATTGGGTGAATAGCAGTAACTGTTTGGCTGACAAGACCTTTTGAACTGTTAGAAATTCTACTACGCTGATGCCGGTCGTATCTTTGAAAAGGTGCATTAGGTAGGATTTGCTGCAACCAACGCTTTGAGCAATTTCGGAAACATCTTCCACCGTAGTCAGGTTATCGTAAATATATTCTTGAGCACGGTAGATGATTGAAGGGATGTTTTGCCGTTTGATTTGAGCCACATTCTTAACAAATCTTTCGCCAATTGTTCGAGTGTATTCGTAAACATTGGTGATATTACGGATTGCTTCAGTTTTTTTGATGCATTCGTCACTCAGGTTATAAGCATCTTCCGCAAACATACCGCCACGAATCGCTGCTCGAGTGAAGAGAGTTGTTGCGGCGACAGTAATATTTTTCTTACTACGGAGATCATCGGGGGCCAGAATACCGAAATTACCTTGATTCATGAAAGTGACGTAATTGTCATTGAATTCCTTGAGATTACCATGTTCAACTCCCAGCAACATCTTTTGTTCAGCCAAATAACCATTGTGCGATGGCTTATGCTCGTTGAATGATTCAAGTTGTTGGTTGGGGCGGTCGATAATGTCATAATCCGTCAGATCCAATTGGTTGCTGGAAAAGTTGGGAACCTTTTGAGTTAAAGATATGTAAAACAAATTCAATTGAGCTTTGAACGTATTGAAGTCAATCAATGGAACTTTGTCACCATATTTACCATTACCAGTGATAGCACTTGAGGCTGCCCAAACGATAAATTTGGAGTCATTCAAGCTGAAAGTGGCGATGGAACCAATTCTTGAGAAGATGGAAATCGTAATATCTTGATTGACATGATTTAATAGTTTTTCTTGCAGACCATTCGGTAACGTTGGTGCGACTGTCATCTTCGCTGAATAAGTTTGTTCGTTTTGAGAATTAAAGATAAAAACTGACAGATTGGTAGCACTGTGGAAGAAATCTGAAACCGCTTTAAAATTCATGGATATACCTCACTTAAAAAGCTTTATTAGTCAAAAAAAAGTGATAATCAACAAATCAATAATAACAGAATTGCGATAATAAAAATATGGTAATAGTTTATGGATGCCGTCTACAGAGATGAGAAATATTCACTGGCTGTGCGGAACGGTCCGAGCCAAAGAGCGGTCTCGAACCTCGATTTGAATGCTTGCAAAAACCGCAAGTATCCAAACACGCCCGGTGGTGTAATGGCTAAAGCCATAACACCACTTCCACTGCCCACAAATATTTCTCATCTCTTTCGACTAATCATGGTTTAAATTTTTAAATTTAATAAAACAGAGTATTTGAACAACATGTAGCAATTAGAAATAAATTAGGAGATATATATATAATGAAGACCTATTTGGCTTTTGATATCGGAGGAACCAAACTTAAATACGCTTTGATCAATGATCAAGGACAACTTTTAAAGAAGTATTCTGAGAATACTGTTAAGACTTCTCAGACAGAATTTTTAAATCGTTTTAACGAAATCATTCAAAAATTTCAGGCTCAAATTTCTGGAATCGGCATCAGTGTACCTGGAAAAATTAATGCAACGGATCAAAGTATTAGCTTTGGTGGTGCTCTGCCATTTTTAGATGGAGTTTCCTTTAATAAAGAGTTGCACACCAAACTACCTATCTTCGTTGAGAATGATGCCAAGGCGGCGACACTGGCTGAAATGTGGCAAGGTTCATTAATGAATGTTGAAAATGGTGTGATGTTGGTTTTAGGAACAGGCATTGGTTCAGGGATTCTCTTAAATCATCAACTAGTTTATGGAAGCCATCAACAGGCTGGTGAAGTCAGTTTTATGAGTTTTGGAAAATTCGATAAGGACGACATGATGGGTGGTCGTGGATCAGCCGTTGGACTAATTCAAGATATTGCCAGTCATTATGGGTTAGATGATATCGATGATGGTCCGAAAGTATTTGAAATGATTAGAAATAACGATACTTATGCCAAAGAAAGATTCCAAAAATTCTGTCGAAATGTCGCACTATTGATTCACAATATGCAGACTGTTTTGGATGCTGACAGATATGTCATTGGTGGTGGAATATCGCATCAAAAGATTGTCGTCGAAGGTATCAATGAAGCATTTGAAGAATTGCGTGCTGAAAGTGATTTTGTAAATAATACTTTAACTAAACCACAAATTGTCAGTTCTAAATTGTATAACGCAGCCAATTTATATGGAGCAATTTCAAAATTTGAAATTGGAACTGAGAGTACTAACGAGTTGAAAAGTGTAGGTAATATGTAATGGAAAATAATTATGAATTTCCAAAAGATTTCTTATGGGGTGGGGCTACTGCAGCCAATCAATTAGAAGGTGGCTTTGATCAAGATGGTCGTGGTCTCTCGATTGCGGATGCACTTCCTGGTGGTAAAAAAAGATTTGAGATAGTTCAAACTCCAGATTTTAATTGGGAGATTGATGAAGACAAGTATAAATATCCGAATCATTTAGGCATCGATTATTATCACCACTATAAAGAAGATATCGGTTTGTTTGCCGAAATGGGATTCAAAACTTATCGCTTTTCAATTTCATGGAGTCGAATTTATCCTCGTGGGGATGAACAGGAACCCAATCAAGCCGGCCTAAATTTCTATGAAAAGGTTATTGATGAATGCTTGAAATATAAAATTGAGCCAGTCATCACATTGTCTCATTATGAGATGCCACTAGTTTTGGCAAAAGAATACGGTGGGTGGAAGAATCGTCAATTGATCGAATTCTTCGCCAGATATGCCAAGACTGTTATTGAAAAGTTTGGTAACAAAGTCCACTATTTCTTAACTTTTAACGAAATAAATTCAGCTTCACAACACCCAATTATGGGACAAGGTTTGATTCCAAGTAATGGTGGCAACGACAAAAAGAACGTTTTCCAAGCTTGGCACAATCAGTTTGTTGCCAGTTCCAAAGCAGTGAAAATTGCGCATGATTTTAACCCTGATATTCAAGTCGGTTGTATGTTGCTGTACGCCACATCATACGCCTACAATTCTGACCCTAAGAATCAAATTGCCAACTTGCAGAATAATCAGGACTTTAATTATTTCTGTGGTGATGTTCAAATTCGTGGTCAATATCCAGCTTATACGAAACGTTTATTTGCTAAATATGGGTTCACGAAAGCAGATTTAGATATTACTAAGGATGACTTACAAGAGTTGAAAGCTTATCCAGTCGACTTCGTTTCTATCAGCTATTATATGTCGACAGCTGTTGAAACTACTGGTATCACTGACGAACAAGTGGCCGGTAATCTAATGGGTGGTGTGAAAAATCCATTCCTAGAAGTCAGCGATTGGGATTGGCAAATCGATCCCACTGGTTTGAGAATTGCATTAGATGAATTATATGACCGCTATCAAAAACCCATCTTTGTTGTCGAAAATGGTCTAGGTGCGAAAGATAAAGTAGAATCCAATGGCAAAATTTATGATGATTATCGAATTAATTATTTAAGGGCCCACATCGAAGCTATCGGTGAAGCAATTGCAGATGGAGCCGAAGTTATGGGTTATACACCTTGGGGTTGCATCGATCTAGTCAGTGCTTCAACAGGTGAAATGTCAAAACGGTACGGCATGATTTATGTCGACCTTGATGATAATGGACAAGGGACTTTAGCGCGTAAGAAGAAAAAATCATTCGAATGGTACAAACAAGTAATCAGTACCAACGGCCGAGTTTTGACCAGTGACAATTTAAAATGTTGAGGAAATTAAAATGAATCAACCAAAAGTTCAAAAAGTCGATAAAGATCTATTATTCTATGTCAGTCGATTAGCAACACTATTTTCAATTTTGATGTATGTTTCCTACATTCCTCAAATAATGAACAATTTAGCAGGCAGTAAAGGCAATCCATTGCAGCCGTTGTGTGCAGCGTTGAATAGTACCTTGTGGGTTTCATATGGACTGTTGAAACGAAAAAAAGACTGGCCAGTAATAATAGCCAATCTACCAGGAATCGTATTAGGAATATTAACATTTATCACAGCACTCTAAATATGCCGTTTCCAGAGCTGAGAGTATTCATCTGCTGCGCGGCACGGTTCGAGCCAAAGAGCAGTCTCGAACCTCGGTTGAAGCCTTACCACGAACCGGTAAGTCTCCAACACGTCCGGTGGTGTAATTGCTAAAGCAATAACGCCACTTTCGCTGCGGATGAATACTCTCAGCTCTTCCAACTAGTTTGTTTATTCAATGTGTTTTCTAAAATAGAATTTATTCTCGTTGATTAAGAAATTAGAAGTGTAAATTAATTAGCAGGTATATAAAAACTTAGCCTCCGATTGTCAGTAATGCAGACAGCTGTGGGAGTGGTGTTATTGCTTTAGCTCTTACTCCACTGACGTATTTTGAGATTTGCGGTTTTTGCAAAGCTCAAAATCGAGGTGCGAGACCTTGACTCGCACCGGTCACATAGCAGACTGCATTACTGACAATCGGAGACAGCACCACAAAAAAAGGAGCCTATCCTTCAGTGGATAAAGCTCCTTTTGCATCTCTAATGACATATTCTTTGGTTAACTTGGAAGAAATCCGATTTTTTAATTCGTCATTCTCAAATATAATTTCGTTATAATCAGATTTCTTTAAAAGTTTTGCAACTTGCATGGTGAAATATCTTAATTTCAGAATATCTTGTTTTTTCGACTTCTTCAAAAATTTATTTATAAACTTATTTATCATTACATCTCCAAATTGGACAACTTTGGGGATTTCAATTGAAACGGTATTGGCAGTGTACCAAATTCTTTGTTTCCCAGGTGTAAAAATAACTTCTGTGTCATTAACATAGGGAATCTTTTTGATATCAATCGCAACGGTGACAACTCTTCTCGACATTTTTAAGACTCCTTTCATTTAGCTTTAAGTTCATCATATCACAGGTATTTTCATTTATTTTAATGAAAGCGTGACTAATTTGTGAAGTTAAACGAATTGGATTAGCTAGACGATTCGTCGGGGACGTATTTTAAAAAAATGTGGGGTTGGCACACAAATATTTTTCCGGCTCTGTAGATAGGATATTTATTGGTCAAAGTTCTCCATAAAATTCAATGTTTATTTTAAAGTATAGAAAGCGTTACCATAGGCATATAGTTTAAAAAGAAGGAGTAATTCATATGAGCGTATTTCCAAAGAACTTTTTATGGGGTGGTGCCACTGCTGCCAATCAATATGAGGGTGCCTGGAATGTTGACGGTAAAGGTGTCAGCACAGCCGATCTTTTATTAGGTGGAACTTACGAAAAACCTCGTACTTTTACTAAAGAGGTTCAAAAGGGTGCTTATTATCCATCTCATCAAGGTAGTGATTTTTATCACCACTATAAAGAAGATATTAAATTGCTAGCCGGTATGGGATATAAAACTTACCGTATGTCAGTTGCTTGGACAAGAATTTTCCCTAATGGCGATGATGCTACTCCAAACCAAAAGGGACTAGACTTTTATCGCAATGTTTTTGAAGAATGCCACAAATACGGGATCGAACCTTTGGTAACTATTTCTCACTACGAGATGCCTTATCATTTGACTGAAGTATATGGTGGTTGGGGTAGCCGCAAGGTTATTGACTTCTACGTTAAATATGCGAAAACTTTGTTCAACGAATACAAAGGTCTCGTTAAATATTGGTTAACTTTCAACGAAATCAATATCGGAATGTTATTCGGTGGCTATATGTCACTCGGTTTGCCAGTTAAAGACGGTTCAGCACCTTTCAATACTGAAATGACTGATGCCGATATTCAAAATAACCTCCAAGGCTTGCATCATCAATTTGTTGCCAGTGCTTTAGCTGTTAAAATTGGTCACGAAATCAGCTCTGACAATATGATTGGTTGCATGATTGCTGGTAACGTCAATTATCCGTTAACATCTAATCCAGACGATATTTTGAAAGCTCAATTAGCTAACGAAATTAACAATTATTACTGTGGCGATGTTCAAGTTCGTGGTGCTTATCCACACTTTGCACAACGTTTCTGGGATGAACACAATGTTAAATTGAATATTACAGCTGAAGACGCTGAAGTTTTAAAGGAAGGTACTGTTGACTACTATAGTTTCAGTTACTATTCATCAAACACTTTGACTACTGATAAGAGTAAAGGTGAGGCTGCCGGAAACTTTTCAACTGGTGTTAAGAATCCTTACTTGAAGTACAGTGAATGGGGCTGGAGTATGGATCCTAAAGGCTTACGTTGGTATCTAAACGACGTTTATGGCCGTTATGGAATTCCGATTATGGTTGTCGAAAATGGACTAGGGGCTCGAGATACAGTTGAAAAAGATGGCTCAATCAATGATGACTATCGTATCGATTATCTTAAAGGCCACATTGAACAAATGAAGGAAGCTATCAAAGATGGCGTTGATTTAATTGGTTATACACCTTGGGGCTGTATTGATTTGGTTTCCGCAGGTACTGGTCAAATGGCTAAACGTTATGGGTTCGTTTATGTTGATCGTGACGATGATGAAAAAGGTGACTTTAGTCGTAAACCAAAGAAAAGCTATTACTGGTATAAGAAGGTTATCGAATCAAATGGTGACGAATTGTAAAATTTCTGAGCCTCTCAATTGCGTGATAGAAAAAAATCTTTCATAATATGTAGTACAATCTCAAGCAAAGAGGTAATTACTTATGAAAGACAAAGTACCTAGGGTCACGCTGAGAGTATCGATAATTGTACTGATATTAATTTCGATAGGACTCTATTTCTTTAATCAACCTAACGCGATGTTGGCATTATTTGCCGTGATTGTGTTGTCAGCTGTGTATTTATGCGGCATGGAAAAGAACCATGACAAGTTCATGCATCACCGTCGTAAAGAGTGATTCCTAAATTACGTAAGAAACTTTAAAATTTATTTAAGAATATTGAAAAAAGAGGACATTTTTGACAAAAAATGCCTTCTTTTTTTATGCATTACTGATATGCTATAGGAGTATAGATATATATTAATTTTATCAGGGAGATATGTGTTTATGAAAAAATATACAAAGATGGTTTTAGCTGGTGTTCTGCTATCCAGTGCCGTTTTAGGGGCAAATACTTCAGTTGTTAAAGCTGCAAGTGGCGATCCGCTAAATGTCGATACAAGTGCAATTGCTAATAATGTTATTCAAGTTATTAATGAATTATTAAATTCAAAAACAACAGCAAATAAGGTAAATCCTCAAACTAAATTTTCGGATTTGGTAGATGGTAGTACTTTAACTGCTACACCAATTTTTGGTAAGAAGTCTTCGAGTGAATTTTCAAGTACTCTACAAAGTGAACTGAATATTGTAGATGATAAAGGACAATTAGTTCCTATGACTGTTACTGAAAGTGATAATCATGGCTTTGCTAAGGATGTTAGTTACACTCTAAATGGAACGACTAAGAAAGTAACAGTCAGTTATAATTTGGAGAAACCAACGGTTTCATTTAGTAATGGAACAACAATGAACTTTACGTCTGCTTCTGAAGCTAATACTAATTTAACTAAGTTAGTTACTGCTAAAATAACAAATGGTGATGATGCTAATGGTAATACTAATACACCTAAGTTGAGCTCAAATCCTGCTTCAGTTACTGCTAGTGGTGCAGTTGTATTTACACCAAGTGATATTTATGGAGACGGTATTCCAGCTACTGGAACAGTAAATTTATATAGTGCTCCAACTGTACCTGCTCGTGCAGTATCGACTGCTGAGGCTGCAAAGAATCCAATTGCATTTACTGCTACCAATGAGCAAAGATTCTTGGCAACGCCAACAGATACTAGTGACCTTACAGCAATTAAATATAATGTTGCAGCTATTGATTCTGCCGGTAATCCAGTAAATGATTCAGCAACTGGTGATGCAATAATATTTAAAGGAGTAACAGGAAAAGCAACTGTAACTGAAAATACTACTGATGTCATTAATTATACGATGGTATTTAAAGATGCAAAAACTGGCAATGTTGTGCTCACAAAAGATACAACAGGAAAATCTGGAGATACTATCGATAGTGATGCTGCAAATGCATTACTTGCGGGTACTAATTACAAACTAAGTGGTGATCAAACAGCTACGCTGAATGCATCAACAACAGAAGTTAACTTTACAGTTACAAAACCTGTAAATACAACTGTAAATTATAAGGATATAACAACTGGTAAGACAGTCGGAACATATCCCTTAACTGGTGATAATGGTTCATCAACTTATCTAAAGGGCATTCCATCAGGTTATCAATTAGTTAACTTGGGTGACTTCATGCAAACATTGAATGCTGATCAAACAAGCAAAGATGTTTATGTTAAGAAGACTCAAAACACTGTTGGCAATCTTTCATACACTGTTACATACAGAGATAAGACTACTGGTAAAGTTGTAGGAACACCTGTTAAGAGCGAAGGAGCTTTAGGCGATTACATCGGATTAACAGCGCCAGATGGTTATGCCTTTGCTTCCGTTCTTGATAATGGGTTCTTACTACTCAAGAACAATCAAAACGTAACTAAATATGTTGTTGCTGCTGACACACCATACAGTATTTCCTATGTCGACCAAGACACAGGTAAAGAAGTTGGTACTGAAGCAGGCAAGGGTGCTGATGGCTCTAAGATTGTTCTAAAGGCTCCAACAAACTATGCATTTGTTAACGCCGATGATGTCAACTACACAATTGACAAGGACACACCAACATCAACTGTTTACGTTCAAAAATCTGATCAAACTGAAGATAACATTGTTTCAGGTTATCCAAAGAATGGTTACATCAAGATTTATGACGAAAAAGGTAAGTTGAACAATGATGTCGTCCTTTCAGAAGGTTCAAGTTGGATCATTGACAAGTCATTGACTATTAATGGTGCTGAATACTATCGTGTTGCTACTAACGAATATGTAAAGGCTAGTGATGTTTATAAGTACATACCTCTACAAACTGTTGCTACAACAAATGGTAAGAATTTGACACCTGTTTATAACAGTCGTGGTCAAGTAATCATTGACCGTGCGCTTGATACAAATACTCCTTGGTACACAGACCGTTCTGCAACTATCAGGGGACAAAAGATGTATCGTGTTGCTACTGATGAATGGATCAAAGCTTCCGATTCAACGTTAAGATAATTATTAGAAAATACACTAATTTAAATATTGGTGTATTTTTTTGTCTGCGCTTTCACAAAAGAGTACACTTGGTATTAAAGTAAAGGGGTTGATTGGATGCGTCAGATGATTGAAATGTTAGTTGTTGCGTTGGTAGCTGGGTTAGTTGTTGCCATTGTTTCGACTTTACACATGAATGGAATTTTACAAAGTATTATCTATGCCGTTTTAGTTGGGTTAGTCATCTATGCAATCGCCTTGATTATGAGAATCCACAAATAGGGGGAAAAACCATGGACAGAATGACACAAGGAATGGTTTTAGGTTTCGTAGCTTTTGTCGTTATCTTTGGCTTGAGCATGTTGCATGTTAGTCAAACGGTAATCGGTGGAGCTTTGCTGGTTATTTTGATTATTAGTACTATTATTTTGAGAAGAATGAAGTCGTAAAAAATATAGTGGGACAAAATGTGTTCAACTTTCGGTTATAACGTAAATAGGAGCTGCAATCCGATTGGGGATTACGGCTCCTATTTTTGGTTGGTTAGATTTATTTTGGCCTTTTTAAACCTTGTTATATAGGCAGTGGCTCTAAAACGAGTTCCGACAGGGCAACTCCTTCCGCTTTGTATAACTTCCCAAATCACGCACAAGTTCGGTGCGTAATTCGTGAAGTTACACAAATGCTCGGGAGCTGACCGCCCTGTCTCCACTCTCTGTCACTTCCAGTTAATCCTAGAGAACACTCTTCTTCCCAATACTTCCCTCATAAACATAAATAATGGCCATGAGACTAACAGTAACGCTATGTAAATATAAGTGTACTGCCAGCTTAAAATGCTCTGTAAGCCGAAAGCATTGCCACTGAAGATAAATGTTACTACGAATAACGCAAATGATATTCCTATCATGATCTTCTTTCGCAAATATAGAGGATTACTGATGGATATTAATGCGCAGTAGCCGATCAATCCGATGGTGAAGACGGCTAGGGTTGAAGTTGTTTCGTAACTGAAGTTTAAATGGTTGCCTAAAATTGAAATGGTCATGATTAACAGTATATTGCAGATGGCCGCTGGCAACGCGATTTCCATAACGTTTCGCATAAACCTTCCGGCTGGTGGGGTGTAATTTGGCTCCAATGCCAGGATGAAGGTTGGAATACCAACTGTTAAAGCATTGATTGGTGTTAATTGTGAAGGTTGGAATGGGTAGCCTGTCCCTAGAATGATAAAGATAATCGAGAGAACGACTGAATAAATTGTCTTGATCAAGAATAGGGATGCTACACGTTCAACGTTATTGATAACTCGACGTCCTTCGTTGAGCATAAAGATCATTGAATCAAAGTTTCTATTTAATAGTACGAAATCTGCTGAAGCCTCGGCAGCGTCACTTTCTCCGGCAATGGCAACACTACAATCTGATTGACGCATTGCTAGAACGTCGTTGACACCATCACCTGTCATACCAACGGTTAGACCGTTATCTTGCATGGCCTTAATGAGCTCAGCTTTTTGGCTAGGACGGACACGACCAAAAATTTTATATTTCTTAACTAGGTCGTGATAGTCGTCGTCTTCAGTAACAGTACTCATGTCGATGTAGTTTTTACCAGAATCAATTCCAGCTTGAGCAGCAACGTTAGCAACTGTGACAGGATTATCACCGGAAATAATTCGTAAGTCGATACCCTGATTGCGCAAATAATTGAAGGTATCGGGAGCTTGTTTTCTCACTTCGTCAGAGATCATTAGCAATCCCAACAATGTTTGTTCAGGTGATTCTTTCAAAATAGCAATGACACGAAATCCATGTTCGGCTGCTTTTTCAACTGTTTGCGTAATTTCTGGAGTAGGGTTTTTAATAATGAATTCAGGAGCACCCATGATATAACGGACGTTGTCATTAGTTACGAATCCAGAATATTTAGTTTCAGATGAGAAAGGAATAACTTCTTTGACTTCTTGTTGTAGTGGTGTTGCCTTTAAAGCCTCAACTGCCATTGCGGTGGCGTTGGTTTCTTGAGTAGCGTCAACAATTTTTTGAGCGATTGCATGAACTTGTTGTTCGCTAACGCCAAAAGTCTCAGTTTTCTTAACAGTTAATTTTCCAGTTGTGATAGTCCCAGTTTTATCCAAACAGAGAACATCGACACGGGCCAATGTTTCGATAGCACTGAGGGAACGAACAAGAATTTGACGTTTGGTTAAATTGTAGGCACCAGTCGCTAAGGCAACAGAAGTTAATAGAACCAATCCTTCAGGAATCATGCCGATAACGGATGCTGAAGTACCTAGGATGGCTTTGGCAAAGTCGCCACTTTTTAGGAATGAACGGAAGAATAACATTAACCCGACAGGAATAATCGTATATGTTAAAATTTTAATGATATTATTGATAATTTTCATCAAGACACTGACGGAACGTTTCTCTTTACCAACGGCTGCGGAAATTGAAGAAACAAAACTTTCGGTTCCGACTTGAGTCAATTGAACTTTAGCCTGACCAGCAATCGCAAAGCTACCAGAGAAGACTTCATCGTCAGTTTTCTTACTAATCGTGTCAGCTTCACCTGTAATACTTGATTCATTGGTCTGCAATCCGTTAGAATAACGAACAATTCCATCAGCTGGAATCGTATCGCCACGTTTAATAGAAACAATGTCATCTTCAACAAGATCAGCAATATCAATTTCCTGATCAGTACCATCTCGAGTGACTGTAAAAGTAGCCGAGTTGACCAGACTGATTTTATCAATCGTCACTTTGGCACGAATTTCTTGATAACTTCCGATAATGATATTGGCCACAACAGGTCCTAAGAAGAATAAATTTCGATAGGAACCAGTTAAGAAAATTAGGATAGCAATGACTAAATTTAGAAAGTTAAATAATGTGAATAAGTTATCGGCCAGAATTTTGGGGATGGGTCGTGATAGCTTTTTAATCTGGACATTTGTCAGTCCTGCTTTGACCTTAGCATCAACCTGAGCAGCAGTTAAACCGGTTTTGAGGTCAGTGTATTCATTAGGCTTTTTTATTTTTACCATACTCTACCTATGCCTGTTAGTTATTTTCTATGGAATGCTATATACTCTTTACATAAACGTATTTTGCGGTGGTCTCGATTAATAAAAACCTAGTTGGAAGAGCTGAGAAGTATTCACCAGCAGCGGCAGTGGCGTTATGGCTTTAGCCATTACACTACCGACGTATTTTGAGATTTGCGATTTTTGCAAAGCTCAAAATCGAGACCCGAGACCGAACTTTGGCTCGAACCGGTCGCACAGCAGGCGAAATACTTCTCAGCTCTGGAGACGGCAAATACGTTGTATAACTTAAATTTAACATAAAAGGATGAATTTAATTTGAACAATTTATTTTTTGATTTAGATGGGACGATTATTAATTCTGAAGCTGGAATTATGAAGAGTCTGAAGTACATGTATAACCATACTTTAGGCTATGTGCCACACGATGATGCAACGTTACATACTTTTATCGGCCCAACTATTGGAGCTTCGATTGAAAAATATGACCACGTTGCGCCGGATGATCCGTTTATTACTCAAAGTATAAATGCCTTCCGTGAGTATTATCAAGTTGAGGGCTGGGAAGAATATACAGTTTTTGACGGTATATATGATATGATGGAATCCTTGAAACATGCTGATAAAGAGATTTTTATCGCAACTTCGAAACCAGAAATTTTTGCGAAAAAGATTATCGATCAATTAAATATGAAAGATTATGTTAGACACGTTTTTGGCGCCGCTGAAGATGAATCGATTCGTTCGTTAAAAGAGGACGTAATTTCTTACGGAATTGAAAAAACTTCAGTTGAATTAGATACAAAGAATCTTGTTATGGTTGGGGATCGTAGCAGTGATATTGTGGGGGCACATAAGAATAATCTCAAAGCTATCGGGGTGACATATGGCTTTGGTGATTACGACGAACTAAAAGCCGCTAACTCTGAATGGATCGTAAATAGTCCACAGGAGATTGCTAAACTAGCTATGGAGAATTAGAAAATTATGAGCAAGTCATTGTCATATAACAGACACGGATTCACATTAGTTTTATTATCAATTTGTTTGATGGTAATCGTATTTTTAGGCATCACTCTTTCAACCGTTTTGAACAGTAACTATGTCAAAAAAGTGGTCAGCAGTGAAACTAATGTTACGTTGATTAGAAATTATACCAATCAAAGACTGGGACGTTTGGTAAATAGTTACTCCGCGTCATCCAATCTTTCAGCGGTTACTCTGACTAATAATGATGTTAAGAAAATTATTAATACATCTGTGGATGAAGTGTACAGTGATGACTCAAAATTAACTGTTGGAACTGCTATTTTAGCAACAATCAGTTCTAAATTAAAAAAAGAAGCTAGGCAAAATGGCCTAAATATTGACAGTGAAATTGATACGGTCATTCATAGCAACGAGGGCATCATGAACCAAATTGTCGACAATGATTTAGGTCAGATTGAGCAAGTGATTGAGCAGATTCAAACCATTAAACGTTTGATAAAAATGGTTATGATTATTGCGGCGGTTATGTTTGTGCTGTTGGCGATTCGTTTACGGATAAAAGTTGGCTCAAGTATGTTATTTTTCCATCACTTGGGAACTGTCGGTATTTGTACGTCAATTCTGTTATTAATATTGCTTGGATGTACCTATTATCCGCTTCAGGATTTAATTGTAAGCAACATCGATTACAATATCCGTGATGTCTTATATAATGTGTTAAATGGTATTTTGCTTAGTTATATCTCAATCATTTTCATGGTCTTTATTGTTAGTTTGTTGGATTGGGGTAGTACTACCAAGTATAAGTATTAGTGGCCGCCTCCGGTCGACATTGATATTAGTTCTGCTATGGGGATCGGTCCGAGCCAAAGTGCGGTCTCGAACCTCGACTTAAAGCCTTGCAAAAATCGCAAGTCTCCAAGCTCGTCCCGTGGTGTAATGGCTAAAGCCATAACGCCACCTCCATTGCAGACTAATATCAATGTCGACATCCGGCTATTGTATAATTTGCTTGATATTTTCTAAAACTAAATACTAACTACGTAAAAGTCGAAGTAAATTATTTATGAAAATTGAAATTACTGAACAAGCACAAGCTAAATTGGAAAAATATGTTGAAGCTGGTAAGAAGATTCTGTTGGATCTTGATGATGGCTTTGGTCGATATTCGGATGAGGGTACTTGTGCTTTGTTAACTAAATTTCGGATTCTTGTGCTTGATGAGGGTGCTGATTTGAGTGATTATTCGGTTCATCTTGAAAGTCCAGTTGGAACTATTTATTTTAAGGATAGTGCTAAAGCCTTTTTGGATGATGGGATGTCTTTGAAGGTTGATCCGAAAACGCAATTGTTGGTCTTTTCTAATACGAAAGAAATTATCGATAAAAGTGTTAATATAATTGATGCTAAATAATTAATCTTGAGGATATGTTAGCTCTGGTTTTGGGGAATGGGCTGGCATAGATTATAAATGTAAAATATTGAGGGAGCTTGGAGACGTTTGTCTTCGGGCTCCCTTTTTCCGTCAAGGTAGGGAAATTATGAAAAAATCATTTTCTCAACATAAATTATTGTTTATTTTATTGTTATTTGCCTTTGTCAGCGTTGCCTCGATATATCTGACTGATTTGAACGGTCATATCTGGGCCTTTTTGGGAATGAACGATGATGGTCGGTTTCACGTCATGCGGATTGAAGGATTATATCAATCACTGAAACGTGGCGTTTATTTTCCTAGTGTGAATATGTCATTTATGGATGGATTCGGATATATTGCCAATATTTTTTATTCTGACTTGTGGCTCTATCCGGCAGCATTCTTGAGATTATTAGGATTTACGACTGTTCAGGCTTTTGTCAGTTTTTACGTTATTTTAAATTTCTGTACATTGGTGATTTCATTTTGGTCATTTTATCAAGTTAGTCGTAAATACGATAAAAGTTTAGTTTTCAGTTTGCTTTATACTGTTTCGTTTTACCGAATCTTTGATATGGTACGGCGGTTTGATATTGGGGAAGCGTTGACGTTAGCATTTTTACCTTTGGTTGTACTGGGAGTCTATGAAATTTTTTATGGGAATCGGCATCGCTGGTTGTATTTGACGTTTGGCATGGTCGCCGTAATTTACTCTCATGCTTTGTCGCCAGTCTTGATTGTTATGTTTATTTGTATGGTAATTGTTTTTCGGATTAATAAATTGATTCAAGAGCCTAGAAGAATTTTGTCATTATTGAAAGCTACGTTTTGGGCAGTAATGTTGACGTTAGCGTACTTTTTGCCAATGGTCGAACAATTACACTGGACACAATTCAAATTAACACATGCGCCGTTAATTTACGTTTCACAGAGTGGTATGACGTTGTACGATTTGATTCATGGCAGTGTGACTGATGATTTATTCAATCAAAATATAGGGTTGCTGATGTTAGTAGTTGCCATTTTGATTCCGGTAACGATTTGGTTCGTGAAAAATCCAGCGTTACGAGACTTTGCGATTATCGGTGAAATTCTATTGTTCATGACGACTAAATTTTTTCCATGGCAATATTTTGATTACACGCCGCTTAATATGATTCAATTTCCTTGGCGTTTTGATTTACTAGTGACGATTTTATTCACAATTTTTCTGGCCAGTGATCCGTTGAATTGGTTCATTGCTTGGTGGAAAAAGGTTTTGTTGGTCAGTTTATCTCTGGGATTGGTTGTTGGAGCGGAACAGAAATTAATTGTCGATTATCCGCAAGAATATAGCTCGTATCAATCGTTCAATAAACTGGATAGTTACAGTATTGGTAGTGGTGAAGAATATTTGCCAATGAATGCTGATTTGAGTGTCTTGATGTCAACGCCACATACACCAACATTGGAGAGTGGTACGGCCGTTATAACGGACTTTTCTCAGCAAGGTTCAAAACTTAGTTTTAATTTCCAAAATGCCAACAATGGAAAAATTGATGTTCCAGTTATTGGTTATTATGGTTATTCAGCTAAGGATTCAACTGGGCAAGTTTCTAAATTTAAAATGGATCTGAATAACAATGGCTTGGGACAGGTGATTGTCAATGGAACTGGGACTGTGCGGATCAATTACTATGAGACGGCTATTCAAAAATACAGTCGGTTATTCTCAATTTTTAGTTTATTAATTTTGATGGTTGCAATTATTTTTCAGAAAAGAATGCGAAATAGAGTATCTTTATTTGAGAAGTAGTTAGTATAATAAGGTTTATTGCATGTTACAAAGGAAGGTATCAATATTTATGCAATTAACTTTTTTGAAAAATAAGAATACAAAGAAAATTGCCGCAGTAATCTTTACCATTGCACTATTTGCCCTCGTTAGTTTTTTAGCAATTTATCAAACTGAGGTTTCTCACGGTAAAATCTGGGCTTTTCTAGGAAGCAGCGACAATCGTTTCCATATGATGAGAATTGAAGGATTGTACCATTCGCTACAGCGGCACCAATTCTTCCCATTTATCAATATGTCGTTTATGAACGGATTCGGTTATATCGTTAATATTTTCTATTCAGATTTCTTGCTATATCCAGCGGCATTCTTACGTTTGTTAGGCTTTTCTAGTGCCCAAACAATTGTAGGTTACTTCTGGTTATTGAACTTCTTAACTTTTGGCGTATCATTTCTCTGTTTTTACAAAGTTATGCCTAAATACCTCAATAGTTTAGTGTTCAGTTTCGTTTACACGTTATCGACATATCGCTTGCATGACATGCTTTTCCGACAAGATATCGGTGAAGTTGGAGCGTTTATTTTTCTACCATTAGCAATGTTAGGTATTTATGAAATTTTCTACGGTGAACGCAAACACTGGTTGTATCTAGCTTTTGGTATGACAGGAATTATATATTCACATGCAATATCACCAATTTTGGTAGCTATTTTGATTATCTTAATCGCTATTGCACAAATTCCTGAATTGAAAGCTAATCCAAAACGTTGGTTGTCACTGTTGTGGGCAACGTTATGTTCGGGGCTTTTGAGTTTGGCATATTTTGTTCCGATGATGGAGCAGATGCATCACACCAAATTTATTTTGACGCAAACAAAGAGTCTCTTGCCAAATGGAGCAACCGACTTTGCCGATATGGTGACGTTTAGTTTGAATAACGGTATCGGTCAACCAAGTGTCGGTTTGATATTTATCGTAACGGCGTTCATTCTATTAGTTTCGATTACCAAAATTAAAAATCCGATATTAAAGCAGTTTTCTGTTATCGGACTTTTGATGTTATTGTGTACGACGAAAGTTATGCCTT
Source organism: Companilactobacillus muriivasis (assembly GCF_036246245.1). Taxonomy (NCBI): domain Bacteria; kingdom Bacillati; phylum Bacillota; class Bacilli; order Lactobacillales; family Lactobacillaceae; genus Companilactobacillus; species Companilactobacillus muriivasis. The sequence goes on along the minus strand of NZ_BTTQ01000004.1, from coordinate 162,176 downwards.
GGGTGATTTTTAACCACACGCCATTCAAGATGATTCAATATCCTTGGCGTTTTGACATGATTGTCACGCTATTGTTGTCCATCGTTATAGCGGCTGATCCGTTGGGATTTCTTTCCAGTAAGTATGCCAAGGTTGGGTTAATGAGTGTAGTTTTCTTATTTGCCATTTCTAGCAGTTATCGTTTGGTCAACGGTTCGCAGGTACAACTAAACGACTATGCTACTTATAATCAGCAGGAGCCTTTCAGTATCGGTGCTGGGCAAGAATATTTGCCAGTTGATACAAGTGTCGGTGAGCTACAACGAACGGCTCACAAACCTGAAATTCAGAGTGGTAAGGTTAAGATTAGCAATTTCAAGCAGTACGGTACTCGCTTGAGCTTTGACTTTGAGGATGCCCAAAATGCTAAAGTTGATCTACCAATTATCGCTTATTACGGATTCCAGTCAACTCAATCAAAGGGAAAAGTTTCTAAGTTGACGATGGATAAAGATAACAACAATTTGGCGCAAGTTACGATTAATGGCAGCGGTAAAGTAACGGTCGATTACTTTGAAACGATGTTACAAAAAGCCAGCCGGCGGATTTCGTTCTTGACGTTATTAGTTATTATCGCAATCAGTTTCATTCATAAATTGAATCTCGTTGATTTTAATAAAATTGAAGGTTTGAGAAGTAATAAAACTAGGTAGAGAGTGTGACAAAACATGGTCATCTTTCTAGCATTAAGGCACATAGATCAGTAATCCGATTTTGGATTACTGCTCTATTTGTTTTAAGCGGAAAAAGCTATGTTTTTGTTGCACGTTTATGCTGTATGTTTAAGATAAAAATAGCTATGTCACAGCCTTTATTTTTTTAGTATATTAAATATTGGAAAACTAAAATTTTGAACGAGCGTCACAGCGACTTATTCAAAAAATAAATTAGTTGGAAGAGCTGAGAATATTCATCCGCAGCGAAAGTGGCGTTATGGCTTTAGCCATTACACCACCGGGCGTGTTGGAGACTTGCTGGGTTTGCAAGGCTTCAACCGAGGTTCGAGACCGTTCTTTGGCTCGGGCCGTTCCGCGCAGCAGATGAATACTCTCAGCTCTGGAAACGGGCTAACCAATTGGAGTATAATCGTTGGCGATTATGTACCGAAAAGAGGATTAATAATGAAAGACTATACAGATTACAACGCTAAGATTGTTGATAGTTGGGTTGAAGAAGGCTGGGAATGGGGCAAACCGGTCAGTCATGAAGAATATATGGCCGCTACTAAAGGTGATTTTAAGCTGGTTTTGACTCCTAATATTGCTATACCTGATGACTGGTATCCCAATCCTATTAAGGGTAAAAAGATTCTGGGATTAGCTTCTGGTGGTGGGCAACAAATGCCTATCTTGACTGCTTTAGGTGGTGTTTGTACTGTCTTTGATTACTCACAAAAACAGTTGGATGCTGAAAAATTGGTTGCTGAAAGAGAAGGTTACGATATTGATATTGTTCGTGGCGATATGACGAAACCTTTGCCATTTGCTGATAATAGTTTCGATATGATTATTCAACCAGTCGCTAACTGTTATATTGAGGATGTTCAGCCTGTTTGGAATGAATGTTATCGTATTTTAAAACCAGGTGGTCGGATGATTACTGGTTTGGATAATGGTATTAATTATATTTTTGATAAAGCTGAAACTAAGCTCTTTCAAAAGTTGCCTTATAATCCTTTGAAGGATCCTTCGATTAATAAGGAGTTTCCAATTGAAGAGGAGGGCGTTCAGTTCTCACATACTTTGAATGAACAGTTGCGTGGTCAAATTAAGGCTGGATTCCAGATTGTTGATTTGTATGAGGATACCAATAGTGAGGGTCGATTGCATGATTTTAATGTCCCTACGTTCTGGGCTAGTTATGTTGTTAAGAGATAAAAAAATAGAGTCAGTAATCAAATGATGAAAAATTTGATTGCTGGCTCTTTTGGTTGTTTGTATTTTTATATAGGCAGTGGCTCTAAAACGAGTTCCGACAGGGCAACTCCTTCCGCTTTTCATTGTTTAGTAAATCGCCCGCAAAACCGGCGTGCAATTCACTAAACAACGAAAATGCTCGGGAGCTGACCGCCCTGTCTCCACTCTCTCCACTCTCTAATCTTTTAGATCATCCACATCTGTCAATGAAGCTAAATTATCTTGTTTCGTAACGGCTTTTTTATCGACTGAAACTTTAAACCAATTAACAAATCCGTGATCGAATTCGGCTACTACAAATCTGAAGTTGCCCATTGTGATTTCGGAATCTTTGTGTAGGTCAGGGTACTTCTCAATCAAATAGCCACCAACGGTGATAATATCTGATTTTTGAAATTCCTTGACGTCGGTTCTAAAGTAACGTTCAAAATCGTATAACGTCGTTTTACCTGAAACGTTATATGAACCGTCATCATTTTTAACGATATATTCATCGGAAACGTCATCGATTTCATCTTTAACAGTACCGAATAATTCTTCGTAGATATCCTTATCTGTAACGATACCACTTGTCCCACCGTATTCATCAACGACCACAACGATAGGTGTTTGTTTCTTAATCATCTTATCCAAAATATCTTGGATAGGCATTGTTTCGGGAACGGTATTGACTGATCTTAAAATTCGGCTGATACCAACGTCGCCGTCTACTTGATTCTGACGAACGATATCGTAGGCATAAACGTAACCTAAAACTTTATCTTTATCATTATCCGCAACAACTGGGAATCTTGAAAATCCTTGTTGTAAGTAATCTTTAATAACATCTTTGACTTTGTCAGTGATATCGACTACATAAAGACTTGTACGGTCGACCATGATATCCTTAGCGACCTTGTCGTTTAATTCGAAGGCACGTTGCATGAAGATAACATCGTCAGGCTCCATGTCGCCACCTTTAATTGACGATTTGGAAAGTCTGAGAATTTCTGACTGTGAAAAGACTTCATTTTCTGAGTCAGCTGGCTTCATACCTAGTAAACGAACGATACCGGATGCTGAAACGTTTAACAACCAAACGAACGGATAAACAGCTAAATGGAAGAAACGTAATGGTGTAACGACTAACATCAATGTTGTCATAGGCATGTCAATCGCAATATTCTTAGGCACGATTTCCGTTAGAACAACTTCTAAGTATGTTAGAAGAAGAACACCAATAATGGAACTCAGTGCGTGTAGACCGCCACTACCACTGGCTGACAGGTGAACGAGACCGAAAACTTCTACTAAAAGATATTCAATCGTACCTTCACCAATCCAACCTAAGATGATACCAGCGATACTAGTACCGACCTGTGTTGTAGACAAGTATTCATTCAAGTTGTTAACCATCATGAGTGCTCGTTGTAATTTCTTTTTGTTACCAGTACCTTTTTGAATTGCATCTTCCAATTGACTGGATCTAGTTTGCACGAGGGCAAATTCAGCAGCCACGAAGAAGAAGGCAAAGATAAAGGTTATCAAAATGATGATAAAATTAGTTGTAATTGTAGAACTAGACAATATATGATTTCCCCTTCTATTCTTGTAAGACGAATTATACACCAAAGAAAAACCGACTGCGTCGGCTGAGAGTAAATATTTTATTTTTACATCTTTAGTATATCCAATTTTATGGTTAAAATGTAGTTATGACGATTTTAATTTGGAACGCTACAATTTTGTAGTTGAACTTACCAATCATTATTTTTATAATGAAGAGAATGAACAACCTTGGGGGAATCCTTTTGAGTAAAGTAAAAACGAACAATTTATTAACTCCTGCACAAGCTGCTAAGGACTTAGGAATCAGCGTTGCAACGCTACGTAAATACTCTTTGATAGTAGAAAGAACAACTGAGAATAGCCAATACTTTGAGCGTAATACTCAAAATAATCGTCTATATACTCAAAAAAATATCGAAGACTTTAAAGAAATGGTTAAGTTGAGCCATGGTCCAAAGATGACTCTGGAAACTGCTGCCGTTCAAATTTATCCAGCCGCTGATGCTAAAGCTGACACCGATACAACAAAGCAAAACGATGAAGTTGTGGAATTACAAACAACTGTCGCAAAATTGGAATCTGAGAATAAGAAACGCGAATTGACGATCAAAGATCTTCAACAAGAGCTAGCTGATACTCAAAAAGCAAAGGAACAACTCCAAGCTGAGTTGGATACTTTGAAGCAGCAAGCTGCTGAAAAAGCTGAAAATAAAGACGTCAAAATTGATGAAAACATCAAAGAACGTGTAAATGAAAAAGTTAATGACGACAAAAAAGGTCACTGGTGGAACAGATTTAAAGGCTAGTCAGCCAATTAATCCTATGATATCAACCTCTTACGTAATCGGGTCGTACCAAAATGTTAGTTTTGGTGCGACTTTTTTATGTATAATTAGAACTTGTGATAGGACAAATTAGGAGGATTAATTTTGAAATTAGCAATGATTGGGCTCGGTAAGATGGGAATCAATTTAACCGAGAATTTGATTCGTAATGGTAATGAAGTGGTTGCTTTTGATTTAAGTGATGGCGCTAGAAATGATGCTTCAACACTTGGGGCACAAGTTAAAAAGAGCTTACAAGAAGCTGTTGAGACTTTAAGTGTACCACGTATTGTTTGGGTAATGTTGCCTGCTGGGGATCCAACTAATCAAACAATTGATACCTTGAGTGAAATTCTTGATGAAAATGACATCGTAATTGACGGTGGAAATTCATTTTACAAAGATTCATTGCAACACAACAAAATTTTGACTGCTAAAAATATTAAGTTCTTCGATGTTGGTACATCAGGCGGTATGAGCGGTGCTAATCGTGATGGTAACTTCATGATTGGTGGAGATGATGAAAAAGCCTTTGAATATATTGAACCAATTTTCAAAGGTATTGCACAAACTGATGGTTACTTGTACACCGGAAAAGCCGGTAGTGGTCACTACTTGAAGATGGTCCATAACGGTATCGAATACGGAATGATGCAAGCAATTGCTGAAGGATTCGACGTTTTGGAACACAGCCAATTCGAATATGATAACGAAGCCGTTGCGAAGGTTTGGGAACATGGTTCCGTTATTCGTGGATGGTTGATGGAATTAACTCAGTCAGCATTTTCAAAAGATCCTAAATTAGATGAAATTAAAGGCGTTATGCATTCATCAGGTGAAGGTAAGTGGACTTTGGACGAAGCCTTGAAACTTCAAGTTCCAACACCCGTTATTGCTGCCTCATTGATGATGCGTTATCGTTCACTAGAAGACGATACATTCACTGGTAAAGTTGTTGCGGCCTTACGAAATGAATTCGGTGGACACGCTGTTGATAGCAAAGATTAATTTATAAAAAAACTTGTCGATGACAAGTTTTTTTGTTTTTAGAGGAGAATTTATTGAGTTATGAAAAAAAGAGGCGAGATATTCGTATTTTTATTTATTGGTGCTTTTATCGGAAGCGACTTACGTTATTTGGAAAGTTTAATTTTTAAAACTAGTCATGGATTTCCTTTGGGAACATTAATTGCTAACTTGAGTGGGGCTTTATTTTTGCCATTTTTGATTCATTATTTACAAGATCGATTCAACTTGTCGTCTAAAATGATTTTGACGTTGAGTACGGGAATGCTGGGCTCGTATACAACTTTTTCCACATTCACGGCAGATGCATATCGCTTATATACCAGCGGTCAGTGGTGGTCGTTTCTGATTTATATGACCATAACGATGTTTGGCGGCTTTTTTATAGCATTACTCGGTAATTATTGGGCGGCTTCCAGTGCATTCAATGATTATATGAAAGAAAAGGGGTCACACAAATGATGAATTTTATGATTGTTGGTTGTGGCGCCGCTGTGGGAGCCTTCTTACGCAATGAGTTGACGCTGATTCAATCTAAGATTAAGATTGATTTTCCCGTCATAACGCTATTGATAAATATTGCTGGAGCGATTGCTCTGGGTATTTTCACTGCACAAATTCAGAATGGTGCGATATTATTATTGCTAGGCACTGGATTCTGTGGAGGATTTACCACATATGGAACTTTCAATATGGAGTTGAGTCAATTATGGTTTCAGCATCAAGGATGGCGCTGCTTCTGGTACTTTACCCTGACATATGTATTTGGAATCTTAGGATTCGTCGTTGGTATCCACATTTAGGAGAAATTTAATATGCAAATGAGAGAATCAGTATGGAATGAAAGTTTTCGCCCAGGAATAATTTCTTCAACGAGATTATATTTCCAAGATTTATTCGTTGGCGCAAAACGTATGAGTCGCAAAGATTTTTGGTGGGGATTCTTAGGAATGACCATTGTTGCGGGCGTTATAGTTAGTTTGTTAGCGTGGCTAATTACCAAAATGCCAGTAGATGACTTCTATTGGAGTTCTATTGTGGGCGTGGCTATGGCAATTACGCAAGGTTACTATTGGATTTCAATTTTCACAGCTATGATCAGACGGTTGCATGACCGTAAATTACGTGGTTGGTGGGTATTAGTTGGATTGATACCATTCGTTGGTGAAATTGGACTGATAGTCTTACTTTGCTTGCCACAACGTGACTTTGGAAATCGCTGGCCTAAACAAATATAAGATAGAGAGTGTGACAAAACATGGTCAGCTTTCGAGCATTAAGGCGAACAAGACTAGTAATCCGATTTTAGATTGCTAGTCTTGTTTGTTTTAAGCGGAAAAAGCTATGTTTTGTTGCACGTTTATGCTGCATATTTAAGATAAAAATAGTTGTGTTACAGCTCCATTTGTTTTAGACAGATAAATTATGTAATACTTTTAGTGAGGTGAAAGGCTATGTGCGGACGTTATATGTTTCAACCTGATAAAAATCCTGAGATTAAACGCATCTATCAATTGGCTGTTGATGCCGGTTATAGTCCTAAAACTGGTGAAGTATTTCCGACTGATGAAACGGCGCTGATTGTAGCAGGAGAGCGACAAGTCAAAGTAGTTGCGATGAAATGGGGCTTTCCTGGATTTAAAGCTGGTCAATCGATTATCAATGCTCGTTCAGAAACAGTTCAACAAAAGTCCATGTTTGCGGACTCCTTTTTGAAACGCCGTTGTGTCTATCCAACGACTGGATTCTTTGAGTGGAGTAAAGCTAAGCAGAAATATAAATTCAATTTTAGTAACGATCCGCAAACTTTATTCATCGCAGGTTGTTATAATTATTTTGATGATGTGGCACAGAGTATTTTATTTACCACACAGCCCAATGAGTCGATGATTGAGATTCACGACCGCATGCCGTTAATATTGGCTAAAAATCAAATTAATGCTTGGATATATAGCGATGACTTTGCAAAGAATTTTTTGAATAGTGCAATGCCACAGCTAATATCGCGAGCAGAAGAATAGGTGCGTATGAATAGTAAAATTCAAAAGTTTAGTAATAGTAACAAATATTTTCAATGTCCAATTTGTGGAGAAAGACTAGTTCTCGTGGGCAATAGCTTGGTTTGTGAACAAAACCATAACTTTGATATTTCCAAAAAAGGGTTTGTCGATTTTGTTTTGAATAATAAACAACAGAAAAATTATGATTTGGCTTCTTTTGAAAATCGCCATCTCATTTTGGAACATGGTATGTACGACCATATCGCTGAAAAAATGTTGGCCTTGATTGAAAAGTTAAATTTGAAGAGTATCTTGGATGTCGGTTGTGGTGAAGGCTACTATTCAAAAAAGATTGCTGAATTAGCTGATCGCCAAGTTTTAGCATTCGATATTTCAAAGGATTCAATTCAGCTAGCTGCCAAAGGCCCCAACACACCGGTCGAGTGGTTTATTGGAGATTTAGCTCACTTGCCAATTCAAAAGCAGAGTATTGATGGAATCGTCGATATCTTTTCACCAGCCAACTATCAAGAATTCAATCGAATTTTGCAGCCAGGTGGCTATGTTTTGAAGGTGATTCCCAATGAATTTCATGTGCAGGAGTTACGTGAACAAGCTAAAGACCAGTTGAAACAAGAGAAATATTACAATAAGAAAGTTTTGGATTATTTTGAAGAGCATTATGATTTGGTTGATCAAATCGATGCAACCAAGACTTATGATGTTTCTGATGAAGAACGGACGGCATTTATCAATATGACACCGTTATTATTCAATGTTGATAACAGTTTGATTGATTGGAATAAAGTTAAGCAAATTACTGTTGGCTCAACAATTTTAGTAGGTAAGATTAGAGCATAACGGTGTTATGAAAGAGTACGAGATTCGCTAAATTTGTGTCAAAGTATAATTTTTTGGCGATAAATCAAATAGGGACCGTAATCAAAAATTGGATTACGGTCCCTATTTGGCGTGCGTTTAAAAGCTGATTATTTTTATCCAACTCATTTATTTTGCGTATTTTGTTAGTGCCTTCTGAAAATCTCCTTGGACCAAAACGGCCAGTTCATTAACAATATCTTGAGGATCTTCTTTCATATCGTTGTTAACCCATTCAAAAATTAGTGAAATAAAAGCTAAGGTATAAAAGTGGGCGATAAAGTTTTTATGCTTTTGGGCAACATTCATGCCAATGGCCTGTTTTTCCACAATTTCGATGATGTATTTGTAGATAACCTCATAGATATACTTGTGCATAACGTCGCGATAAACTGAAAGATAAACGTTCTTTGCTAAACGATGATTATCTTTTATCAGGACCATGACCTGATAAAATCCTTCTTGCCAATTATCGTAATCAGCTTTGTTGTCTAGAACTTCTTTGGCAACTAGACTCGCTGAGTACTCAACTAGGTCGTAAATATCCGAAAAATGATTATAAAAAGTTTGTCGAGTTAAATTACATTCGCTAACAACGTCTTTAATTGTAATTTTATCAATAGGTTTGTGATGTAGAGCGGCACAAAGAGAAGCACGTAAGACGTTTTTAGTATCAGATGACATTGAATTTAATTCCCCCCAAATAGTTCAGTGCCTTTTATTATATATTTTTTTCATGAAAACGTCATTGGTTAAAAAATGTTTAAAGACAAAAACGAACACATGTTTTACAATGATATTTAGCTGTTTGGTTTATGCCGCCACGGGTTGCGAGGAATGGAGCCTGCTGTGGGACCGGCTCGAGCCAAAGTACGGTTTCGACCCTCGATTTTGAGCCTTGCAAAACCAGCAAGTCTCAAAATACGTCCTGTGGTCTCCATTCCTCGCAACCCGTGGCTAGTGTTTTTGTGGGATATGAGATTGGTAAGTAATATTATTTTATTCTTTAATCTCAAATCAAGTTAGAAAAATCAAAGTAAAAATTATCAACAGAATTATTCTATTAATAGAATATGAAATAAATTAGTCGGAAGGGCTGAGAATATTTACCAGCTGTGGGTGTGGCGTTATGGCTTTAGACATTACACCACCGGGCGAGTTTGGAGACTTACCGGTCTTTGGTAAGGCTTCAAACCGAGGTTCGAGACCGCTCTTTGGCTCGGACCGGTCCGCATAGCAGGTAAATGTTTTCAGCCCTGTAGACGGCTAACTTTAAAGCAAGGGAGAAAGTATATGACGACTAAGATTGGGATTCGCCAGTTGGTGGAGTTTGTTTTACGTAGTGGCGATTTAGTTGAATCAAAAAATAGTCAGAATACGGCTCTGAATGGTGCCCGAATCCATCGTCGACTCCAAAAAGTACGTTCTAAAAATGAAGATTATGAAAGTGAAGTTTATTTAAAAACTGATGTCACAATGAATGATGATCAGTATGTTATTTCTGGTCGAGCGGATGGGATAACTTTGACCAAGGAAAAAGCTTTGATTGAAGAAATTAAGACATCTGATCAGCCTTATGATGAGTTGAGTGATAATACGTTGGAATTGTATTGGGGACAGGTGAAAGTCTACGGCTACATCCTGTTGCAAGAACATCCTGAATTAAAGCACGTAACGTTACAGCTGACGTATTTTCAAGTCAGCAATGAAGAAGTTACTACAGATGAACAAACGCTCGGACATGAGGAATTAGACAAGTTCTTCGAGGACTTGATTAATGAATATGAATATTGGATTACTCTACGAGCTAAATTACGTAAAACTCGAAATGATTCGATTAAAAAAATGCCTTTTCCATTTGATAAGTTTCGAGCTGGTCAGCATGAAATGGCTGCGGCTGTGTATAAGTCGATTTTGTTGGAGAAAAGGCTTTTTGTTGAAGCACCCACTGGAACTGGTAAAACTATTTCCACACTATTCCCAGCGATTAAGGCGATGGGAGAAGAAAAAGTTCAACGATTATTTTATTTAACTGCTAAGCAGAGTACCCGGCATGTTGCTGAAGAAACAGTTGAATTGATGGCGGGTAAAGGATTGAAGTTGAAAAGTATTACTTTGACTGCTAAAGATAAAATTCGTTTTCCAGAAGAACAAGACGTTCCACCTGAAGAAAATCCTTATATGATTGGCTATTATGACCGACTTAAACCAGCGCTATCGGATTTATTGACTAACGAGGATGCCATAACTAGGTCGGTAATTGAAAAATATGCCAAGAAACATACAGTTGATCCGTTTGAATTTTCGCTTGATGCCTCATTATTCTGTGATTTAATTATCTGCGATTACAATTATTTATTCGATCCATTAGTGTATTTGCAGCGTTTCTTTGTAGAAAAAGATACGGATAATTTCTTCCTAATTGATGAAGTTCATAATTTGGTCAGTCGTTCTCGAGATATGTATTCGGCTGAAATCACTGAAGCTCCGATTGCTAAATTGTTGAAGGAAGCTAGGGCTGTCGATACTAAAGCAAGTGAAGATTTTCAGAAACAATTGAAAAAAGTTCGCCGAGTTTTTACACAGATGAAAAAGGTTTTAAAAGAAGATAATCAAGAGGAAAAAATCACTGCGGATGCACCTGACAAGTTGATCAATACTTTGGGTAAATTCAATGATTTTATGGGCGATTGGATGGCGGAACAAAAGCCATCAGATTTTTTGGATGATACGAAAGATTACTTCTTCAATTCACTGACATTTGTAAAAATCGGTGCGTTGTTTGATGACAGTTATAAAACCAGAATCGTTTTAGATGACAAGAATTTGGTTGTGAAAGAACTCTGTCTTGACCCAAGCCACTTTATTGATGAGTCTTTAAATCTTGGCCTAGGGGCAGTATTATTCTCCGCTACACTGTCGCCAATGGATTATTACCGCAGTGTTTTAGGTGGAATTGATAATAGTTTGGCCTATCAACTGCCATCACCATTTCCTGTACAAAACCAAGAAATTTTAATAACGCAATATATTCAGACAACGTATCGACAAAGGCAATATAGTCAAGACAGTATTGTGCAGAGTTTGAATACGATGATTTCTAGCAAGACGGGAAACTATATGTGCTTTTTCCCATCCTATAGTTATTTGAAACAAGTCAAAGATGCGTTTGAAATCGCTTATCCAGAGGTAGATGTGATTGCTCAGGAAGGTGCGATGGATAACCAAGCTCGGCAAGACTTTTTGGATCAATTCAGTGAAGATCCCGATCATACGTTGGTTGCCTTTTGTGTGCTCGGTGGAATTTTCTCAGAAGGAATTGATTTACGTGGCGACCGCTTGATTGGCGTGGCGGTTGTCAGCGTTGGTTTGCCAGGATTGAGTGCGGAGAATAATTTGATTCGTGATTATTATGATGCCGAAAATGGTCGCGGCTTTGAGTATGCCTATCAGATGCCAGGATTTAACAATGTTTTACAGGCGGCGGGGCGCTTGATTCGGAGCAGTCACGATGCAGGGATAATTTTATTATTAGATCAACGTTTTGGAAGTGGCAGATATACCCAACTTTTTCCACAGCATTGGCAAAACTATCGCAGAGTTAGTTCATTGCCACAATTGGATGCTGCTGTGCATAACTTTTGGAGGGGAAGACAAGATGAAAACTAAGTTAACGAAAGAGTTAGAAAGTACACTCTATCAATATTGTTTTGAGCAAGGTTCATATGTGGTCGAGGAAGTTTCCATGCCTGATAAAAAAGGTATTGTCGACACTTTGAGTTATCAACAGTTGGCTGATAATCAGATTGAATGGCGTTGCTATGAGCTAAAGGTTACTAAATCTGATTTCCATTCCAAAGCTAAGTTGTCATTTATCGGAAACTATAATTATTTTGTTTTACCACAGAAGTTATATGAAGAAGTTGAAAGTGAAATTCCCAGTCATATCGGCGTTTTAATTTATCGTGCATTTGACAAGAAAGCCATGGAGGCCTCACCACAAACATTGCGTGCACCGGGCTTTTTAACAGTTGCTAAAAAAGCACAGTATCAAGATTTACAAGTTGATGAAAAGCAATTGACTAGTCACTTTGTAGCGTCGTTATTCCGTGAAGTTGATAAGGCCAAGCGAGTTGAGAAAGGCTTGCAACTTTATAGTGATGACCAATTATTTAAAGAATTAAAGAAGCGTGCCAAAGCAGGTTATGATGTCTATACGCCAGATCACAATATTTACGACCGTTTTGTGGACGACATTCAAAGTGATGCTGTAACGGCGTTACAAGATGAACTTGATGCCAGAAATGCGGAGTATCAAGAGTTGAAATTACAATTGCAGCAATTACAACAGCCAAACTTGGAGGATAAGATATGATTTATTTTCCATATTTTCGTGGTCGAATGTATGATTTAATGGCTTTAAAGGAGTTATGTGAACAAGGGCAATTGAGTTCCAAAATTGTACCAATTATTGAACCAGTCCGTGATTCCAAGGAGCTGCAGCAGACGGTTCAGACTTTTATTGACTATGACCAGCCATTTAGTGTGATAGCTAATCCTCAGGTCAGTGTGTACGGATTAAACGATACGAAACTTTATCCACTGCCAGCTGTTAATAACTTAGATTTTTATTATCCAAGTGCCATTTTGGCGGCCGACTTTAGTAGTGATTTCGTTAAAACTGGAGAAAATCAGCAGTCGTTATTGATAGCTAAGAATTATGAATTGTTAAAAGCATATGAAGGTACGCCTGTTTTGAAGGCTGTGGATAAGGTGTTGATACCTGATGTTGCACGAATACATAAAATAGTCGGACAGCAGGCTGCATTATTGACTGATCCATTGACATTCGTTCGTCACGTGGAAGATTATGCGGATTTAGATGATGAATTTTTTGAACCAGCAGATTGGTATCATCAAGTTGGAAATTATGATGGCTTCGGCGATTATTCAATGGTTGGACATGTTTATTTTGATAAAGGTATGCCATCACGTGCCATTGCGTTGCATTTAATTTATGTCACTAAGGATGGCACGTTACGAATCCATCATTTTGTTTCAGACAGTAATGAGCGGATGAGTGGTCAAAAGGATAAATTTTTCGAAGCGTTACGGAAGATGATTGATTGGTGTTCAGAGAATATTCAAGGATTGAACGCGACACCAGCTTTGGCAGAATTATTGGAGTACGGCAATCACGATAAATTTCCTGGCTTGGGTATGGTCAAAAAATTATCGTTGATGCATCATTTAGAATTAATGAATCAATTATTGAATCTGGACAAAAAATCGAGAGTGTGACAAAACATGGTTAGCTTTCGAGCATTAAGGCAAATAAGACTAGTAAATCCGATTTTGGATTGCTAGTCTTATTTGTTTTAAGCGGAAAAAGCTATGTTTTGTTGCACGTTTATGCTGCATATTTAAGACAAAAATAGTTATGTCACAGCCTCAGCTTTTTCATTACCACCATAATTTGATTAATGCTTGTGTACCATCATCACCGAGTTTTTGTTCGTCAACTAACGTTTCATAAAGTTTCTTAGCTTGTTTAGTTGCAGGAAGGTCGAGACCCATTTTTTCACTTTCATCAAGTGCAATACGTAAGTCCTTCAAGAAATGTTTGGAATAAAATCCAGGTTTGAAATCATTATTTAGAATTCTAGGACCATAATTTTCCAAACTCCAGTTGTCACCGCCACCACCTTCAACAGTTTCTAAGACTGATGAAAGATCAAGTCCAGCCGCTTTAGCATAGACAAACATTTCAGTTAGACCAGTCATAGTTCCAGCAATCATAATTTGATTAGCCATTTTAGCATGTTGACCAGCACCGTAAGAACCAAAGTAGTGATTAGTTTTACCGATAATATTGAAAATTGGTTGAAGTGTTTCGAAGGCTTTTTTCGAACCGCCAACCATGATAGTTAACTTGCCATCACGAGCACCGACATCGCCACCGGAAACAGGTGCGTCAATACACTCAACACCAATAGATTCAGCCTTCTCACCGATTTTTTTAGCTAAAGTAGGTGTACTTGTTGTCATATCAACGACAATTTTGCCCTCACTCAATCCAGCGATGATACCATTGTCATTGAAGTAAACATCTTCAACGTCCTTGGGAAAACCGACCATTGAAAAGATAATGTCAGCATTTTCAGCAATGTCCTTAGGATTAGCAAACCATCTGGCACCCTTATTGATCAAATGTTCAGCCCGTGACTTCGTTCTAGTATAAATATCAACATCGTAATGAGCTTTGAGAAGATTATTAATAATACCGCTACCCATAACGCCAGTACCTATAAAACCAATTTTTTGCATTGTATGTGACCTCCATTAAGTTAGTTCAGAAATTTAAATTACTTTTATTCACTATGTCTATTATAAATGCTGAGAGCATGAAATATAATTCGATTGGTAAATATGTATAATTAGGAAACTAAGCCACTATTTTATTAATTAATGAAAAATAATTTAGTCGGAAGGAATGAGAATATTCACCAGCTGTGGTTGTGGCGTTATGGCTTTAGCCATTACACCACTGGGCGAGTTTGGAGACTCGCGGGTTGTGCGAGGCTTCAAACCGAGGTTCGAGACCGTACTTTGGCTCGGACCGGTCCGCATAGCAGGTGAATATTCTCAGCCCTGGAATTGGCCAAGATTAGACTAATTATAGAGTGCAGAAAAACTTATCAACAATAATCTGCTTAAGGTATTTTTTCAGGTGCCTTGTTTGCTATAATTCAGATGATGAGTAATCAAATCTAAATAGATGTGGGAGGGGATTTCATGACATTTGTGAAGAACTATTATAAAAGTATTTTAGCAGCTTTATTTTATGGAATAACCTCGGCTTTAGGTATTCAATTACTTCTACAGCCGGCCAAGCTTTATACCAGTGGGGTTACTGGTGCGTCACAGTTGATAGTCAACTTGTTAAATGAATTTGCTCATATGGATACACCAGTTTATCTTTGGTACGCCTTGTTGAATCTGCCACTTATATTGTTGGCATGGTTCAAATTAGGTAAAAAGTTTACGATATTATCAATTATATCCGTTGTTTCAGCATCGCTTTTCATTTTGATTGTTCCGCTATATCCATTAACAAAAGATCCGCTTTTATCAGCTGTCTTTGGGGGAATCCTTTCAGGATCTGGGATTGGACTATGTTTCCGTTATGGATTTTCAACAGGTGGGACCGATATTATCGCTTTGATTGTTCAAAAGAGTACCGGTCGTTCAGTTGGTCAAGTTAGTTTTGCTATTAATGCAATCATTATTACAATTGCTGGTTTTGCATTCGGTTGGGAATTAGCTTTGTATACAATTATTTCAATATACATTACAAATGTAGTGATTGATAAAATGTATATTCAACAACAAAAAATCACCGTTACGATTTATTCACACAAAATCGATGATATCTCAAAAGAATTATTAAAGTCATTGAATCGTGGATTAACGTTGGATTATCACTTACAAGGTGCTTATTCAGGTGAAGAAATCGGATCAATTACAACTGTTTTGACAAAGTATCAACTATTCTTTGCAAAGAAAATTATTATGAACGTCGATCCAGATGCATTTATCAATATCCAACCAACAATGTCTATTTCTGGAAAATTCAATGATAATTAAGTAGGTTGCTAATTAATATTCGGCTATTTTGAATAGTCAAAAAAGTAAAAATTCGAGTAATTTCAATTTACATTGGGAGAACTCGAATTTTTTTGTTATCTAAGCGACTCTTGAGATGGGTATACCAAAGTCAAATTAGACCATAAAATTATCCCTTTATTGGGTCCGGCAACGGGTCAAAAGATAATATACTATACGGTATGAAGTGACAAGGAGATTTTGAATATGAAAACAATTATTTATACTCATCCATATGCAGGGAGTTTCAACCATGAGATTTTAAATAGATTGTCGAATTCTTTTTCTAAAAATGATGAGGAATTTGAAATAATCAATCCTTATGCCGACAACTTCAATCCGACTTTGACCGATGCAGAATTAAAGCTATACAGTCAGGGCAAAACAGACGATGAATTAGTTCGCAGGTATCAACGTAGAATTGCGGCCTCTGATGAATTGATTTTCATTTTCCCCATTTGGTGGCAAGGGATGCCCGCAATGTTAAAAGGCTTTTTAGACAAAACAATGTTAAACGGATTTGCGTATAACGAAGATAACGGCTGGAAAGGCTTATTAACGTACATTAAACGAGTCACCGTTATAACGACGTCGACCGTACCTGCATCATATTTGGAAAGAGACTGTGGCAATCCAATCAAGGATGTTTTTATTAATAGAACCTTAGCCGATTTAGGAATTGACCCTAAGACAGTTAATTGGATCCATTTTGGTGAAGCTAATGTGACGACTGATGAAAAGAGAGAAAAGTTTTTAGATGAAATACCGCAGCTTTATGCTGATGATATTAAGTAATAAGGAGGAAATAAAGCTCTCGTATTATTTATTTGTGACTGAATGTAAAAAAGTACAACCATAACTGTTTTAACGACAAATATGGTTGTATTTTATTATTAATTTTCTGTGAAAGCGTCGTTATGGAAGCTTGCCTATTTTGCACGGTTCCGACCAAGGCTTGAGACTGTGCCTTGACTATAACTCTACCGTGCGGCAGATGAATAATCTAAACTCTGGAAACGGAAAATGGCATGAACTTAATATAACTCCGACCAATGTTGCTATTATTTGATGGGCGTTATAATATTTCCCTAGATATTAAAAATAATTGGTTTAAAATACATATTATGATTATATGATGAGGGTGTTTTATTTAATGCATAAAAAAATTAATGTTTTAGGAATCTTGCAGATATTATTTATGATAGCGTCGTCTTTCGCTGTGGGGATCGTTTTAAACTACGCTCAAACTAATGACTTTCTATTCACAATGTCAATCGTACTGTTAAGTAATTTGAATACGTATTTATTAACTGTCTTGATTTTATTTATAATTTATTTGGGGTTGTATGGACTATTTAATCGATTTTTTTACGCTTCAGCGTTCTACTTTATCTTCTTTTTGATTTACGCTGTGGCCGATCGTTTGAAAGTTACATATCGTTCTGAACCAGTCTTACCAAGTGATCTCTTATTATTGAAGAATATTAAGAGTTTGATGTCGATGGTAACGGCCAAGTTAATTGTTGCGATGATTGTCGTATTTATCGTTGCTATTGGCGTGTTCATATTATTAGAACACCATTTTGGAAAATTAACGATGCGTTTTAGACCCGTTACAAGGCTGATTTTTATTGCATTAACTGCTTTCAGTATCGGGATATTTTATACAGCCAGTGATACAAATTCAGCAACTTATAAAATCTTAGCTGCAACGGGTTACACAAATTTGGATTCTAACATTAATAAATCGGCTAATACGAATGGCCCTATGTTGACGTTCTTAGGTAATATCCACGTTGATATTATGGATAAACCCAAGGGGTACAGCAAACAAGCAATGGAAGATATTGTTAAAAAGTATCGTCAAGAGGCTAAGGGTATCAATAAAGACCGTGATAACAACGATTTGAGCAAACAAACATTAATTTTTGTCCTAAGTGAAAGTTTCTCTGACCCAACTCGTGTGCCTAATATTAAGATGAACCAAGATCCAATGCCTAATATTAGAAATATTAAAAATAATACAACTTCAGGATTGATGATGAGTTCTGGTTACGGCGGTGGTACTGCCAACATGGAATACATGGCTTTGACTGGCTTGGCAATGAATCAATTTTCTGACACTTTGCAATCGCCTTATACACAGGTTGTTAACAAACAGGAAAATCCTATCAATATTTCGAATAACTTTAAGACTTCTGCAGCCATCCATCCTTATCATGGTAATTTCTATAATAGAAATTCAGTTTATAGAACCTTTGGGATTCAATCATTTAGAAACCTTGATACTAAAGGAAATCCAGCGCTTAAATACACCAACACTATTCCGGGAATGGAATATATCAGTGATGATTCAGCTTATAAAGATGCACTTTGGCAAATTAATCAAACAAGTGGTGGCCAATTTATCAATTTGGTAACTATGCAAAATCACATGCCATACTTGAATCAATATGCTAAAAATGAATTTAAGAATACTGGGGCAGGGGTTCTAGATAAAACACGTGACCAAGTTAACAATTATGCTAAAGGTATGAGTATTACTGATACTGAAACCAAGGATTTCTTGGCTAAATTGGATAATATTAAAAAGCCAATTACAATGGTCTGGTACGGTGACCATTTGCCTGGTATTTATGACAATGATAATATGTATCAATATAACGTTCCCGAACATGAGACAGACTACTTTATCTACAGTAACAAGTATGCCCGTGATCATAATTACGGAACGGATAAGTTAACTGATTCAACAGAAGTGACCGATCCAAACGGATTTATTCCATTGGCATTGAAACAGATGAATCAGAAAGTTACACCATATTATGCTCTATTGACTAAAGTGCAAGAAGAAGTACCTGCGATGGCTAAAAACGTTGCCGAGGGTAGCAATTCTTTGTATGTCAACAAAGATAGTAAGGAAGTAACTACCAAGGATATGACAGCTAAACAAAAGAAATTGATTCATGATTATGAATTGGTTCAATATGATTTAACAGCTGGTAAGAATTATTCAAAGGCTACTATTAACAAGTAGGGCCGCCTCCGGTTTTAGGTAAATGGGGTTGAGGACCGGGCCGAGCCAAGGTCTCGTCCCTCGATTTGAAGCCTTGCAAAAGCAGCAAGTCTCCAAATTCGCCCTGTGGAGTAAGAACGAGAGAACCGCTCGTCCTAACTCCACCTCCACAGCGTACCCCATTCACCTGAAACCTCCAGCTAATGTATATCTGGATTAAATTAATAGGTTATATGCGTATCATTTAAAGAAATTGATTTAATGAGAATAATTAAAAATGTGAATTTCATTTATTGGAATTCACATTTTTTTATTACATTAATTTCAGAGTACTGTTGAAAATGAGTTACTATATAAGTTATTGAATTAACAAATAAGGGTGTTTTTATTATGCATAAAAATAAATCTAATATCTTCTTACATTGTCTACAAATATTCTTTATTATTCTATCGGCTTTTATTGTCGGTTATTTACTGAACTATTCGCAGACTGGAATTTTTGAAATGACTAACGGCATTTTGTTCAAAACCAATGTCGTTCCATATTTAATAACGGCATTGATTTTGACGTTGCTGTATTTAGGTGTGTACGGGCTGTTTAATCGCTTTTTCTATGCGACTGCCGTATTTTACGTGTTCTTCGCGATTTATATTGTGGCAAATAAATTAAAAGTTATGTACCGTTCAGAGCCAGTGTTACCAAGTGATCTGGGATTTCTATCCAACGCAAAAGAAATGCTTTCAATGATCAGTGGCAAAGTGGTTTTGATTGTCGTTGCCGTCGTTTTACTGGTCGTTACGGTCTGTGTAATTTTGGAGAAGATTTTCTCGAATAAGTTATGGCGTTTTAACATCGTTACAAGAGTTGTCCTAGTGGTTTTGGCAATTTCAAGTATTGGTGTCTTTTATAACGTTAATAAGGAAGGCTCGACTATCAACAAATTGATGACCAAAGCGGGTTATTCTAATTTCACGCCTAATATTAGTATGACGGCCACAACTAATGGTCCACTATTAACCTTTTTAGGTAATATGCACGTCGATATTATGGATCAACCAAGCGGTTATAATAAGACAGCAATGAAAAATTTAGTTACCAAATATCAAAATGTTGCTGACAATATTAATCAAAATCGTCCCAATCATAATTTGAGTGACCAGACATTGATTTTTGTTTTGAGCGAAAGTTTTGCGGATCCTAGTCGAGTACCGAATATTAAGATTAGCCAAGAAGCTGCTCCCAAGATTATGAATATTAAAAAGGAAAATACCTCTGGATTGATGCTCAGCTCAGGTTACGGTGGGGGAACTGCCAATATGGAATATATGACTTTCACCGGCTTGGCATTCAATCAATTTTCGAAATCGCTACAATCGCCATATACACAGCTAGTTACGAAACAAGATCACCCAGTCAACATCGTCAATAGTTTCAAGAAGTCGGCAGCCATTCACCCATTCCACGGAAACTTTTACGATCGTCAGACGGTATATCCAAAATTTGGTTTTCAAAGTTTTAGAAATATTGATTCTAAGGGAAAACTAGCACTCAAATACACCGATACAATCGGTAACAACCCTTATGTCAGCGATGAAGCCTCTTACAAAAATACTTTGTGGCAAGTTAATCAAAATAAAGGTGGTCAATTTATAAGTTTGGTCACAATGCAAAATCATATGCCTTATAACGTTATGTATGACAATAATCAGTTTACTGTCACGAATGGTAAGGGTGCGGAGATTCCACTACAAGTAGGAAACTATGCTAAAAGTATTAACTTCACTGATAATTCGACCCAAGATTTCTTGGATAAATTAGATGCAATCAAAAAACCAATCACCGTTGTTTGGTATGGCGATCACTTGCCAGGTTTGTACGCTAAAAATTCAATGAATGATTATAACGTCATTCAGCACGAAACAGATTACTTTATATATAGTAATAAGTACGCAATCAACCATGGTTACGGGACAAAGAAGTTAACTGACTCAACCAAGATAACCGATCCAAACGGATTCATTCCATTGGCTTTGAAGCAGATGAATCAACAAGTAACGCCTTACTATGCGCTATTAACAAAGGTTCAAGAGAAGATACCAGCAATGGCGAAAAACAGTGTTGGAACGAACGAAAACCTCTATGTTGATTCCAATAGTAAACAAGTTTCAACGAAAGATTTAACAGAATCACAGAAGAAACTATTGCATGATTATAAATTAGTCCAATACGATTTAACGTTCGGAAAAGGCTACAGTAAAGCAACAATTAATAAGTAAAGAATATTGAAATTGAATAGACTACAGTTTTCCATAAGAGGACGGACTGTAGTCTATTTATATATGAAAATGATTCGTAAATATTCCTATTATTATCAGTTAAAAAATAAATCAGCTCCGGAGACGGAATATTTAATAACTGGAAACACTTACATTTTTTACGACCCAAAAATGAGAGTACACTAAACATATTCACTTATAAAAAATGGGGATGACATTAAGTTTTGAATTTAAAGGGTTTTCTATACATATTGATACCAACATTCTTATTCAGCTCAATGGAAATTGCGTTGAAGATTGCTGGAGGACAGTTTAATCCAATCGAATTGAATTTTATTAGATTCTTGATTGGTGGATTGGCTTTATTACCATTTACTATTCTTTACCTAAAGAAGAATAATGTTCGAATCGACAGATCAGGTTGGGGAAAAATTGCGCTAACTGGATTTGTTATCGTAGTTTTGAGTATGACACTTTATCAACTATCAATCGGAATGACTAAAGCTTCTGTCATTGCCATTATGTTGAGTGCCAACCCAATTTTTGGTTTGATCATTGGCTTCGTGTTCCTAAAAGAAAAATTATCCAGAACCAACGTCTTGGCTTTGATCCTAACATTAGTTGGTCTCTTGATTATCATCAATCCATTCCACCTTTCCGGGGCAATGGGGATCGTCTTAGGTCTTTTGTCATCAATTATCTTTGGTATTTATGGAGTTATGTCACGTGTCTATGGCGGCAAGTTAGGCTTGAATGGTCTTTCAATGACTTGTTTAGCTTTCTTGTTTGGTGCTACAGAGCTTGGTATTTTAATGGGTATTACTCATATTCCAGCTGTTGCTAACGCTATTCCTAGTGGCTTTTCTGAATTTTCTAGAATTCCATATTTCCAAGGCATCAGTCTTCAAACATTGCCATTGATTCTTTACATTTCCGTGCTTGTCACTGGTGTGGCTTTCGGTTTGTACTTCGTATCAATGGAAAAAGTTGGTATTTTACAAGCATCATTGATTTTCCTTGTTAAACCAGCTTTGGCTCCCGTTCTAGCTTTGTTCATTTTAGGCGAATCAATGAACGCCAATACTATTTTCGGTATTGTCGTAATCCTATTTGGTTCATTGATTACACTTATTGGCGAAAAGATTGCTTATGGTGTTATGGCTATCTTCAGACGTAACAATCCTGAAGCACATCCACAAGTTGATGAATTGGAAGTTGTTAAAGATAAAATTGAAAATAGCGAGCTTGCTAAGCGCCGTAAAGCTACGGAAGCAGCTGTTCGTAACTCCTTAGAAGAGAAACGTGAAAGTCGCGAAGTACCTTCTGAAGATTAAAATATAAAAATAAGATTATGCTAAATATGCATAATCTTATTTTTTTTGTTTTCATTGAGCTATTATAAAGGTAACGGTTTCAAAACAACCCGATTGTAATGAGGAGGCTCGCTGTTAATGGAGAATTTGATTAGAATTGGTAACACAGATGTGACGAGTAAGAAAATCGGCCTTGGTACTAACAAGGTTGGAGGACATAATCTCTTCCCGAATTTGAAAGATGAGGACGGTTATGCAGTCGTTAAAGAAGCAATTGAGAGTGGAATTACAACTTTGGACACGGCTTACATGTACGGTTTGGGGCGTTCCGAAGAGATTATTGGTGATGTGATTCAAAACTATGATCGGAGTAAGTTAGTGATTGCCACTAAGGCTGCTCAGGATTCAAACAATGATTTAAAGAATAATAATGATCCAAAATTTTTAAAGAATGCTGTTGATGAGGCATTGAAACGTCTCAAAACAGATTATATTGATATCTTTTACATTCACTTTCCAGATGAACAAACGCCAAAGAATGAGGCTGTCGCTGCTTTGAATGAACTTAAACAAGCTGGCAAAATCAAGGCAATTGGTGTTTCGAATTTCTCATTGGCTCAGATTAAAGAGGCTAACAAGGATGGCTTGGTCGACATCGTTGAGGATAATTACAGTCTGCTACATAGGGATGCAGAGAAAGAATTATTCCCATACTTGCGCCAAAACGATATTTCATTTGTACCATATTTCCCATTAGCATCAGGTTTGTTGACGGGAAAGTACAGTGCAGCAGATGCCAAGAAATTCAGTCAATACACACCAGCGCAGTTTGATAAAGTATTGGCAGCGATTGACCAAGGTCGCAAGTTGGCTAAGAAGTACGATGCCACAGTAGCGCAAGTTATCTTGGCTTGGTACATGAAGAATCCTGATATTTCAATCGTTATACCAGGAGCTAGAAAACCAGCACAAGTTGAACAAAATGTTAAAGCATTAAACGTGGATCTAGGAAATACCGACTATCATGCGATTGACGAAGCATTTTCCGATTTCGAATAGAACTTAGAATAAGGGAGAAATAGTAATTATGGCAAAAAAAGTAGTAATTTTTGGTGCAAACGGATTTGTTGGTAGTGAGTTTGCTAAAGCATTTATTGAAAATGGAGATTCAGTAACAAGTGTTTCCAGAACGGGTGAACCACTAGGCAATGACGCATGGCACAAACAAGTTGATTGGAAAATCGGCAATGCTTTGTCAAAAGGATTCTGGACTGAAAATTTGAAAGACGCTGATGTCGTAGTTGATACGATCGGTGAATATAAAGAACAACCAAACGAGAATTTAACTTTCGAAAAAGTTAACTATCAAAGTGCTTTGAATATTGCGGATGCAGCCGAAGCAAACAAAGTTCCAGTCTTCGTTTACATTTCAGCTGAAGATATTCCTGGAGCTAACAAACGTTATATCCAAACAAAACGTGATGCAGAAGATAACCTGAACAAACGTAGTTTTAGAACAGTTGTTATCCGTCCAACGACCATGGTAACGAGCGACGATAAAGTTGATGCAAGCGAAAAGTATCACAGTATTACAGTTGATATGGTGGCTTTAGTCGGAATTGATGCTGTTGAAAATTCTAAGAAGAACGTTACATTAGGAATTGAAGAATTAGATAACGATGAAGTAAATGAATAGCTTTTGAAAAAGGGTATCTCATAATTGAGATGCTCTTTTTATTTAGGGTGCTCCGGTCGTCAGTAATATAGTCCTGCTGTGGGACCGGCTCGAGCCAAAGTGCGGTCTCGACCCTCGATTTTGAGCCGAAAACCACGTCTCAAAATTCGTCCTGTGGTGTAACGGCTAAAGCCGTAACGCCACTTTCACTGCTGGACTATATTACTGACGACCTCCGATTAGGGTATAGCCTTGTTTCTAATTTAATTTGGATTCTAAATTTGTCTTATGTAATGCTTGTATTAACATTTTGCTGATACAAGTTATCGTATTTTTAAAGGAATTCATATATTGTATTGCCAGTTTTATTGATCTAGTTATAAAAAAATAAATTAGTCGGAAGAGCTGAGAGCAAGTATCACCTGCTGTGGTTGTGGCGTTACGGCTTTAGCCGTTACACCACCGGGCGAGTTTGGAGACTCGCGGTTTTTGCGAGGCTTCAAACCGAGGTTCGAGACCGCCCCCAGGCTCGGACCGGTCCGCATAGCAGGTGATACTTGCTCTCAGCTCTGGAGACGGCAAATAAAATCTAAAGTAAGTGTTTTCACCCCTATTGTTGTAATTTAATAAGTTGTAAAATATAAACTTGTGTTTTATATATAAATATTTTATCGGGGAGATTATTTATGGAAGATTTGGAACCAAAAAAGAGCTATATTAGTTGGCCAATTCTTGCCTTAATGGATTTTGTTACCGTAATCGGTTTTGATGATTTAACATATAACTTTCAAAACCAAGGTATGGGTGTTATTACTTCATGGATTATCATGCTATTTTTATATGTCATCCCATATTCATTAATGGTTGGTCAATTAGGATCAGTTTTCAATCACGAAGGTGGTGGACTAACTTCATGGGTCCGTGGAACTAGTGGGGAGTTTCTAGGATACTTTACTGCGTGGACTTACTGGGCAGCGTCAATTCCTTACGTTGTTGACACAGCCAACTCAATTGTTGTTGGTTTAGGCTGGGCCTATTATGGTAATGCACGTTTGCAAAGTCATATGTCGAACGGCTGGTTTGCCTTTTGGACTTTGATAACATTTATCGTCTTTATTTTTGTTCAGTCTCGTTTCAAACGTTCATTGGAAGTATTGAGTACGATTGGTGGAATTGCTATGTTCGGAATGACAGTGTTATTCGTTCTGATGACATTCACCGCTTTATCAATGGGTGGTCACATCGCAACGCAACCAATGAATATTCATACAATTGTTCCAAAATTTGATTTACATTATCTAACGACTATTGGTTTATTGATTTATGCCGTTAATGGTGCTGAATTGATTGCACCGTTCGTTACGAAAATGCGTCATCCTAAACGTGAATTTCCTAAAGCTATGATTATGTTAGCCGTTATGACGGCCTTTCTAACTATCTTTGGTTCATTCTCATTGGGTGTATTCTTTGACGCTTATCATTTACCAAATGACTTGAAGATGAATGGTTCATACTATGCATTCCAAGCTTTGGGTGAACAATATCATCTAGGTAACTTGTTAATGTACATCTTTGCTTGGACAGAAGTTTTCTATTTAGCAGCGTTGTTGGCAGTTTTGTTGGATGCAATGACAAGAATGTTGATTTCAGATACCGGTGCTAAATACATGCCAAAGGTTTTACGTAAAACTAATGGTAATGGATTGCCAGTTAATGGTTATTTATTAACTTGTGGTTTGAGCGCGTTCATCATGTTGCTTGGTATTTTCTTGCCAAGTATGAATGATATCTTCAATTGGCTATTAAACTTGAACGGAATCATTTCACCAGGTGTTACTTGCTGGATTTTCTTCGCATTTATTAAAATTCGTCAAGATAGTAAAAAGTTCCCATCTGATTATGTTTATATCAAAAATGATAAATTAGCATTGTCAGTTGGTTGGTGGTGCTTAATTATCACTGCCATAGCGACAATTTTTGGTATCGGACCTCAAGATGTTACCTTTGGTGGATCAACTTGGTGGTATGAGTTAATTATTAACTTTGTATCTCTGATCGTCTTGATTGGATTAGGGGCCTTGTTGCCATACGTTACTCGCCGTGAGACACGTAGTACAACAGGTTCAGCCTTTACACGTCTACAATGGATTGGTATCTTAGCTGCATTGTTCTTAACAATTGTTGGTGATTTATACTTGGGTGGTTCTAATTACGAGCACAACATCGTTTCAATTGTTATGTTAAGTATTTTGGGAATTGCGCTAGTAGTAGCATTTGGCTGGAAAGAATATAATTTAGCTGAAAAATAATTCAAAAAGAACGTGGTAAATTAACTTTTATCACGTTCTTTTTTTAACGGCATCATTTAGAAAAGGTTACATAAAATATTTCTGTATGCTAGCCAGTTTTTTTATGGTAAAATATTTCGAGTTGCTTAACTTTCCATAATGTATACCAAAAGGTCAATCTGTATGATTGCGGTCATGTCGGGGAAGTAAGCGCTTAATTTTTTTGATATTTTTAAATCATTTCTCTACTATTTATTTTTAAATATTGTATATTTGAAGTAACCGTTAGGTGAATAAATTAGAAAGAATGATTTATTTTCACTTGAGGAAAACGCCATGACAGAATTAGATACAAAGAAGAAGTATATCAGCTGGCCAGTGTTGGCCCTGATGGATTTTGTGACAGTTGTTGGGTTTGATGACCTGACTTACAACTTCCAAAACCAAGGAATGGGCGTTATAACGTCCTGGATCATTATGATTCTCCTTTATGTTATTCCGTACTCGTTGATGGTGGGCCAGTTGGGGTCCACGTTCGATGACGACGGTGGTGGATTAACATCTTGGGTAAGAGAAACTAGTGGAGAGTTCTTAGGCTATTTCGCAGCGTGGACATATTGGGCTGCCTCAATTCCTTATGTTGTTGATACCGCAAATACTATCGCGGTGGCATTAGGATGGGTCGTTAACGGTAACGCAAAGCTACAGACACAGATGTCAAACAGTCATTTTGCACTATTTACATTGTTGATCTTTATCTTTTTCATAATCATCCAATCCCGTTTCGAGCGATCGCTTGAAATACTGAGTACTATTGGTGGAATCGCCATGTTTGGAATGACGGTCTTATTCGTTTTGATGACCGTAACGGCTCTTTCGATGGGTGGTCACATTGCGACCAAGCCGTTGACCGTCCACACAATTGTACCTACATTTAATCTGCATTATCTGACGACTTTAGGATTTTTGATCTTTGCTATTAATGGTGCTGAAAGAATTGCGCCATTTGTAACGAAGATGCGTAATCCTAACCGTGACTTTCCAAAAGCCATGATTATGTTGTCAGTGATGACTGGATTCTTAACAATTTTTGGATCATTCTCATTAGGTGTCTTTTTCAACGCCTATCATTTACCAGATGATTTGAAAATCAACGGATCCTATTATGCGTTCCAAGCTTTGGGCAATCGATTCCATATGGGGAATACATTGATGTATCTCTTTGCCTTTACAGAAATTTTCTATTTAGCTGCCTTATTGGCCGTCTTGTTGAATGCAATGACGAGAATGTTGATTTCTGATACAGGCAATAAGTACATGCCCAAGTTTTTGCGCAAAACTAATTCCGCAGGGTTACCTATCAACGGGTATTTGTTAACAGTTGGCTTGAGTGCCTTTATCATGTTCTTAGGTATTTTATTGCCAAACATGAAAGATATTTTCAACTGGCTGTTAAACTTGAATGGAATTATTTCACCTGGTGTAACTTGTTGGATCTTCTGGTCCTTTATCAAAGTCAGATGGCATGATGACAAGTTCAGTTCAGGGTACGTTTATATTAAAAATAAAAAATTATCATTAATTGTCGGTTGGTGGTGTTTGCTCCTAACAGGAGTAGCTACAATAGCTGCCGTAGGGCCACAAGATGTCCCATTCGGTTCATCAATGTGGTGGTATGAATTAGTTATTAATTTTGTAGCCATTATTGTTTTAATTGGGTTAGGTTTTGTATTACCATACATTACGAAGAGAGAAAGACGGAGTCAAACTGGAACAGCCTTTACCAAAGTACAGCGCATTGGTATCTGGGTAGCAGTTTTGGCAACGTTACTAGGCGATTTGTATTTAGGTGACACGAATTTCGGTCGTAATGTTGGTTATATTATTTTATTGACAACCGCGGGCTTAGCGCTAGTAATAGCAATGGGTTGGCGCGAACATGATTTGAAGGAAAGTCTTGAATAGTATTCAGGGCTTTTTTGCTATCCGTCTCCAGGACAGAGAACATTTACCTGCTATGCGGACCGGCGTGAGCCAAGGTCTCACACCTCGGTTTGAAGACTTACCAAGGACCGGTAAGTCTTCAAACACGCCCGGTGGTGTAATGGCTAAAGCCATAACGCCACACCCACAGCGGGTAAATATTCTCTGTCCTTCCGACTAGTTATTTCACTTATTCTTCATTTTGAATTTTATATTTTGGAAGCTCCTAATTGGGTTTGAGTATAAGTCTTTTTGATCTAATGAAATTCAAATTGAATATAATTATTGCCGTTACAGTATTTTTTGATTTAAAGATGAACAAAATCCCCATTAATTACTCTTCATAAAGAAAAGATTAGTTGGAAGAGCTGAGAGTATTCATCTGCAGCGAAAGTGGCGTTAGAGCTTCAGCTCTTACACCACCGGACGTGTTGGAGATTTTCCGCCCTTTGGAAAGGCTTCAACCGAGGTTCGAGACCGTTCTTTGGCTCGAGCCGTGCCGCGCAGCAGAATGAATACTCTCAGCTCTGGAAACGGCAGACACATATATAATATTTTTACACCTAGTTTTAGAAACTAGATTGAATAGTTAGAATAACTATGATAAATTATAATGGTAATTACAAAAGGAGAGCGGTTACTTATGGATGAATTGCAAACATGGTTAGATAATATGGAAAACTATCACTTGCCAAGATTTGAGGAACTACCTGAATTGGACTTGTATCGTGATCAATTATTAACACTAGTTGATAAATATATCGGTCCAGTTTGGTTGGAGGATAGTCCAGTTGTCACAACCTCAATGGTTAATAACTATGTTAAGAATGGCTTGTTGCCACATCCTGAGAAGAAACGCTATACTCGTGAACATTTAGCCTATTTGATTGCCATTACTTTTTTGAAACAAGTAGTTTCTATCAATGACATTCAAGATGGGTTAGAGATTCAAACGAGATCAAAAGGTGGTATTGCTAAAGCATATGACTTTTTCTGTGACAAGCAGGAATTGGCATTGAAGATGCTCAATCATCGTGAAGAAGGTCAAGTGCTTTCCGAAAAAAACCAGTCATCAGCTTATTTGTTGGTGGAAATGGTCACGATGGCTTTTGCTACAAAATTAATTACGAAAAAAATATTAATGATTGAAACGAATAATTTAGACGAAAAGAGTTAATTATAATGGAAAAGATTGCTGTATTGGTAGATTCTTGTTGCGATTTACCGAAAGAATATCTCGAAAAACCTGGTATCTATGAATTACCAATGCAAATTGCTTACCATGACCGGACATACCTTGATCGTGTAGAAATTTCAGCTGAAGAAGTTTATAAAAATCTTCCGGTCGAAATTCCTAAGACTTCATTGCCTTCAGGTGAGTCGATTCAAGAGACACTCGATAAGATTGCTGCGGATGGATATGATCACATTGTCTCAATTTCAGTTTCATCAAGTTTGAGCGGGACATTTAATTTTTTGAAAGTCTTTCTCGATGATGACGATAGATTCACCTCAGCTTATTTTGATACAAAACAAGTTGCTGTGGCAGCGGGATTGATTGCTGTTGGGGCCAAAAATATGATTGATGACGGCAAAGAATTTGCTGATGTTACAGCTAAAGTTGCTGAGATGATTACCAAAACTGTTGTTTACTTCTGTATCCCAACGTTGGAATACTTGCGTGCTGGTGGTCGAATCAGTGCTGCTGCCGCTGCCGTTGGTGGAATCTTGAAATTAGCGCCAATTATTACTTGTAAAACTGATGGCTCATATACGATTGCTGCCAAGGCTCGTGGTATGAAAAAGGGCCAAAAGATGTTGTTGAACTTTGCTCAGGAATTCTTGAGTGATGGTAGTGATTGTCTTTTGGCAGTTGGACATGGTGCTGATGAACCTGGTGGTCAAAGGATGCTTGATTTATTACATGATAATGGAATTAAAGGTAAGGAAGAATTCTTGGGTCAAGTTGGACCTGCATTGGGAGTTCATACCGGACCAGGTTTGATTGGTATTGGAATCGTTAAAATTTAGAGAGTGCGACAAAACATGGTCAGCTTTCGAGCATTAAGGCAAATAGAGCAGTAATCCGATTTTGGATTACTGCTCTATTTGTTTTAAGCGGAAAGAGATATGTTTCGTAGCACGTTTAGGCTGTATATTTAATGCAAAAATAGTTATGTCACAGTCCGATTACTTTAATTCTTTTTTCCAAAGTTTAACGTCAGATTTCTTATTACTTAGTTCTTTTTTGATAATCAATTCACGTCCGTACTGCTCAGGATGATTGACGACCTCGGCTAATTCAAATTCTAGTTGCGCAATCTCAAGATTGAGTGTTTTAACTCGCAAAGCTAATAACTGTTTCAAAAGAGCTGAGTCTGTATGACCTAGGAAGTGTAACCGCAGAATAAAGTTATCGTTATCTAAAGTAGATTCAGGCGAAGATAGTGGCAATTTTAACCATTCTTCAAAGGTATCGCGACCATGCTCAGTTAATTGGTAAGTCTTCTTACGAGTATTGATATCGGTAGTAGGTAAGAGACTAATTAAATCATCATTCAGCATCCGATTTAATTCCGGATAAATTTGGCTGAAAGGTGCCGTCCAAAATTCGGCTTTTTCTTTGTCAAAGGTTTGCTTAATGTCATAACCAGTTAATGGTGTACGTGTCAGTAGTCCTAGAATCATGTATTGTAACGTGTTAGATCGTGCCATATGAATCTCCTTTACAATTCTAAACTATGTATTAAACTATATATATTAATATATAGCATCGAGGGGAATTATGAAACAAGTTGAGAATAAAAATTTAACAATGATTTTGATTGGTGTTGGAATTGTGATATTCATGTCTACTCTAGATAGTAGCATTGTCACCGTTGCGCTACCAGTCTTGAGCAAGGCGCTGAATACCAACATGAGCCTGATTAATTGGGTCGTGACGATGTATTTAATTGTTATGAGCAGTACTCTGATGATTTTTGGAAAATTAGGTGACAAGTATGGCAAGATAAAATTTTTCAAATGGGGAACAGTTATCTTTGTTGTCAGTTCGGCACTCTGTGCTTTATCAGTTAATTGGTTATCGTTGATTTTGTCACGTAGTCTACAAGCAATTGGAGCAGCGATGACGATGGCTACTTCAAACGGGATTATTGTAGAAGTTTTTCCAGATAATCGTCGCGGTCAAGCCTTAGGGTGGATGGGTTCATTCGTTTCACTCGGTGGTATTATTGGACCAAGTTTGGGCGGAATTCTATTAAACTTTTTCCCATGGCACATTATTTTCTGGTTGAATGTTCCAATAGGATTTATTGCTACGTATATTTTAGTTAAATATTTACCTAGTAAGTTGGATAAAACCTTTGCTAATGATGGATTTGACTTAACAGGTTCGATTTTATTGTTAGTTGGTTTTACTAGCATGTTTATCGGAATTCTCTTGAGTCAACAATGGGGTTGGGCCGATTGGCGCATTCTCAGTTTGACGATTGTTGGTTTAATCTTGTTAGTTATTCTTTATCGCTACGAATCCAAACAATCTGAACCAATCTTGCCAGTTTCATTATTCAAAAATAAATGGTTTACGATGCAATTATTAGCTTGTTTCATGGTCTTTATCGTTGATTTCTTCTTCGATGTTTTGGCCCCATTTTACCTACAAAATGCTCGTGGATTCAGCCCATTATTTAGTGGCTTCTTCTTATTGATATTCCCAGTTGTACAATTGTTTATTGCCCCAATGTCAGGGTCCTTAGCTGACCGTCACGATCCATTTAAAATTACGTTAGTTGGTTTAGCAATCATCAGTTTTGGACAGATTTTCTATGTTATTAGTGGACTTCACAATCCAATCTGGATTTTTGCTATAGGAGCTTCCTTCGCCGGATTAGGCAACGGATTATTCCATTCTCCAAATAATGTTTTAGTTATGGGCAACGTCGATGAAAAAGACTATGGCTCAGCCGGCAGTGTTTACAGTTTAGCCAGAACAGTCGGGATGGTAGTTGGTTCAGCAATGTCGACAACATTATTATTTGGTTCAATGTCAATTTTGAACGGCAGCCGAGTTAAGTCATATATACCTAGCAAACCACAGTTATTTATTGACGGGATGCATATGACCTTTGGCTTATCATGTTTGATTAGTGTGATATTGTTGCTAGGAATTTTCTTATGGCATCGTAAAGCTAGTCAGAAATAAGCTGCCGTTTCCAGAATTGAGATTATTCATCTGCTGTATTTATGAATAGATATAAAAGCGTTTGAATATCTTTGCATTAAATTATTACTGACAAATTAGTCGGAAGAGCTGGGAAATATTTGTGTGCCGTGGCAGTGGTATAAGTATGGGAGGCATCCTCCCATACTTATACCACCGGACGTGTTTGGAGACTTGACGAACTGTGTCAAGGCTTCAAACCGAGGTTCGAGACCGAACTTTGGCTCGGACCGTTCCGCACAGCTTGAGAATATTTCCCAGCTCTGTAGACGGGATATTTCAAAGTCTTCTAAACGGTAGATTTACTAAATTTTTACATTAAATTAACCGTTAATTAATACAAAAATAATAGACTAATACTTATAATGAGAAATCATAAGTATTAGTCTATTTTTAGTTTTGTTTACTATTAACCATTTTGTTAGCAGCTAAGTAACAGATTGCTGTGATAAACATTGCTGGGAAAGTTGCTCCGGTTGTAGCGATGATGAATCCTAGTTTATTCAAGATAAGGTAACTGATTACACCGATTGCCCATGTGACGATGGCGACTGGATTAACACCTTTGGTATACCAGTAGCTACCGTTGACTTTAGAGAATTCAGAAACTTGATAGTTCTTGTGTTTAATGATGAAAAAGTCAATTAGGAAGATTGCAATTTCTGGTCCCAAGAACATGCCAATCCCATCGAGGAAGGTTTCAAAAGTTGTTAGGAAACTTGCAACGTAAACAGGGATGAATGTCATTACTGTTGCGACTAATGTAACAATCCAAAGTGCAGGTGTTAATTTTAAGTGGTGGAAAATATTTGTTAAAGCTGAGCCTGCAGCCATCAGGTTAACGGCATTAGCAGTTGTACTAGTGATAACGATGACCAACATGGCCAAGATTCCTAAGCCGAGTTTGGCAGCGATTGTACTAGGATCAGCGTTATTAGGGTCAAACTTGTTGATGGTGATGGCTGTGGCGATAGTAGCAATCAGACCGATGAAAGCGAACCAGAACAAACCAACATTAGCACCTAAGAATGAAGCTGTAGTTGCGGCGTGTTTGTCTTTTGTAAAACGACTGAAGTCCGCGGCAGCTGTTACCCAAGCTAAGTTAAAGGCAGCTAAGATATCAACAATTTTTCCACTAGGCAATTGGAACTTAGTAGCTGGTTCATATTTAACGATTTCGTGGAATGGGACAGTCTTTAGAACAACGATTGATTCCCAAGTAACTAGAATAATAACAAGAATAATTCCGACACGTTCGATCCATTTAACAGATTTTTCACCTAATGAAATCGAGATTAGATGTAGAATGGACATAACGACAATGCCGATGATAATACTGAATTGGTTGTGGAAAGAAGAACTGTTCCAACCAAGGATGTCTTTGAGGATGATACTGATTGACGTTGCAGCGATAAAAGTATTAATAGCAGCCCAACCAATGAATTGAACAACATTGACGATTGACGGAATGATTGAACCCTTGATACCAAAGGATGGTCGAGTTAGTACCATAGCAGGTAAACCCGTTTTATAACCCATGTATGATGCAAAGCCTAGTAAAATGTACGAAAGTGAACCAACGACTACTAACAAAGTAGACGCTTTGATTAAACCTACAGCTGCGATAACGCCTCCGATATACCAAGTACCGTTGTTCGCGTTAGCGCCAATCCAAGTCGCAAACATATCCCACTTGGACATTGCCCGCTGATCTGGTGTAGTTGCTTCAATATGTTCTTTTTTTGTCATTTTTCTACCCCCATATGTGAGCAGTAAAAAAAGGGACTGCTTGGATGAGCAGTCCCCTCGATTGTCAAAATTTACCGCTCTTTTGTCAGCCTCGCTGGACTGCCCTTAAAAAGATCTATATTGCTGTAAAGTCTAAAGTAGAAATTTGGCATTGTCAACTCAAAATTGTATACTATATCAAAAATTCGAAGGAGTGTATCGCAATGTTATTACAACAAGTCAAAATCGAAAATCGGCCGGCTCAAGATATCAGAATTGAAGATGGCAAATTTGCCGAAATTGCTGATCATTTAACACCCAAAGATGGTGAAGAAGTTATTGTTGGTCACGAAAAATTACTTTTGCCACCATTTGTTGATCCACATGTTCACTTGGACAGCACTTTGACTGCCGGTCAGCCAGAATGGAATGAAAATGGAACTTTATTTGACGGCATTCGTATCTGGTCAGAACGTAAAAAAGACCTGACTTATCAAGATGTCAAAAAACGTGCTACTTTAGCTTTGAAGATGCAAGCTAGTCACGGAATTCAGTTCGTTCGTTCACACGTTGATGTTACTGATCCTAGTTTGAAAGCTCTCAAAGCCTTGATTGATGTACGTGAGTCTGTTAAAGACTGGATGACATTGCAATTGGTTGCCTTTCCACAAGAAGGAATCCTTTCTTATCCAAATGGCAAGCAATTGATGGAAAAAGCTGTTGACTTGGGTGTTGACGTTGTCGGTGCTATTCCACACTTTGAATTCAATCGTGAATATTCAGTTGAATCACTCCACTTTGCTGTTGACTTAGCACAAAAAAATGACTTGTTGTTCGATGCACACTGTGATGAAATTGATGATCCAAGTTCTAGAAGCCTCGAAACCCTTGCAACGCTTGCCTATGAAAGTGGTATGGGCGAAAGAGTAACGGCGTCACACACTACCGCTATGGGTTCGTATAACGATGCTTATATGTACAAGTTGATGCGTCTTTTGAAGATGTCAAACATGAACTTTATTTCAAATCCATTAGTAAACATGTACCTTGGCGGACGTTTTGATACATATCCAAAACGCCGTGGTTTAACACGTGTTAAGGAACTTAACGAAAATGGAATCAATGTAGCCTTTGGTGAAGATGATATTAAAGATCCTTGGTATCCAATGGGTAACGGTAATATGTACGATGTTTTGGCAGAAGGATTGCACGCTACACAAATGATGGGTCACCAACAAATTATGGATTCATACAAATTCATTACAACTAACAGTGCCCGTGCCATGCATGTTCAAGATCAGTATGGAATTGAAGTCGGCAAACCAGCTAACTTTGTCTTGATCAATGCTCATAACTTCTATGATGCTTTGAACAAACGGGCTTCAGTCTTATTGTCAGTTCATAACGGTAAGATTATTGGCAAAACAAAGCCCGCCGAAACAGAATTATATATTTAAACCAAATAAGTATAGAATAAAGACAACCGAGTTGAGGTTGTCTTTTTGTTGTGAGAAAGTTTTTGATTTAATTAGGAATGAAAAGATTAAAGTTATAAAATCAGAGAAAGTATTATTATTTGCATATTGTTAAATTAGAATATAAATTCAAGAAATAAATTAGCTGGAGGGTTCAAGGGAGAAAGGTGCCAGCAGTGGTAGTGGTGTTATGGCTTTAGCCATTACACCACATGACGTTTTTTGAAATTCGCGGTTTTTGCGAAGTTCAAAAACGAGGGTCGAGACCGTACTTTGGCTCGAGCCGGTCCCACAGCAGGCAACTTTTCTCCCTTGAACCCGGAGGCGGAACTGACAATAATTCAAACAAAGGAAAAATGTATGATACTAGAAAGATCGAATTCTATTAATTTAAATAAACTTCAAACTCAATTGAGTGGTATCGCCAATCGCCCTGATATTGAGGAACTTTCTAAAATGATTAAGATGTATCAGCTTTATCAGGCTGGACAAAGAGAAATCAGTACTAAATTGGAAAATTTGGATGCTGAATTTCAAGTTAATTATGATTACAATCCCATTCATCATATGGAATCACGTATGAAGGATGTCCAGAGTTTGATCCAAAAAGCTGAGCGGAAAGGTTATGAATTGACCGCTGACAGTATCCAAGCAAATATTTATGATATTGCTGGAATTCGCGTGATCACTAATTATATTGACGATATTTATAATATCGAAAAACTGTTAACGCATCAAACTGACGTTACGTTGCTGCGCCGTAAGGATTACATCAAGCATCCGAAGGAAAGTGGCTATCGTAGTTTGCATATTGTTGTTAAAGTACCTGTTTTTCAAGCTAAAGGGCCAGTTGATGTACCAGTAGAAATTCAAATTAGAACTGTTGGCATGGATATGTGGGCTAGTTTGGAACATAAATTACGCTATAAAACTGACGCCAATCAAGAATTAGTTGATAAATATGGCAACCAGTTGAAGGGTTACGCTGAAGAACTAGAACAAATTGAACGTGGCATGCAAGGCATTCACAAGGAGTTAATTTAAAAGTCAAAAAAACTCTCTGTAATAATCATTTGATTATCACAGAGAGTTTTTTATTTAGACTGCTTCTACTTGTTGGTTGTCCATAATCCAGTCGGCTTTTTTTAATTCGTAAGCCATAACTTGGCGGACTTCTCCAGTGTGTGGTGAAGGGAAGGTGCCCATTGAACCTAGGTCACGCATGCCCATCTTTTGCATAACTTTGCCAGAACGTGGATTAGTGCTGGCGTAGTGAGCTTCAATTCTTTCAAAGTTCAAAACGTTAAAACCATAGGCCATCATGGCGCTGCCCACTTCAGCGACGTAGCCTTTGCCCCAAGCACTTTGTGCTAGAGCGTAAGTTAAAATGCCAGTGGCATCTTCAGGATGGAATTCATAGAAACCGATCAACTTATGTTCATCTTTTGTTTCGATTCCAAATGTATAAGCCGTGTTCAAAAAATGGCTTTCAAAAATAGCAGTGAAATTAGTTGGCGTTTTGACGTCACGATACCGTGTATATCGAACGACTGCTGGGTCCAACAAAATCGCTTCTAATGCATCATGGTCCACTGTTTGAAGCGGACGAATGATTAATCTCTCTGTTGTAATTTGACGCATCCTTCTTATCTCCAAATCATAAATTAGAATTTGAATATAAACTATTATTTGGCCGCTGTAAACAATTTTATTTCGGAAAAAATTGGACCAAAATTATAGAAAAATTGACAGGAATCAAGTTTTGCTTTCAAGTAGTCTTAATCGTTAATATATACGCTTCTAACATAAGTTATAGTGCCATGAGGATAATTACTCATAATAGGAATAATTGACGTTATAACGTCTTATATATGATTCAATTAAAAAAATCTAATTATATTATTCGCATAGGAATTTAAGGATTTTATAAGTTGGATGGAATATTCTTAACTCAAAAATGGACTTAGTGAAATTGACCTTTTTTGAGAATTTCAAAAAAATTTTTCACGTGCTAAATCTCAACAAAATAGCTATTATAATACTAATGGAAGTGCTTTTTTTGAAAATTTTAAATTCTCAAGCGATTGACAGGTGTATAAACATATTATAAACTGTTACGCGTCAAGTAGACTTAAATTAATATTCAATAAAATGAGGAGTATTGACTTTTATGAAGGAATGGCAAAAAGAAACCGTGTATCAGATTTATCCACGCAGTTTTCAGGATTCAAACGGTGATGGTGTCGGTGATATCAACGGGATCATTTCTCGTCTAGATTATCTGCAAGAACTAGGTATTGGGTTAATTTGGCTAACACCTATGTATCGTTCACCAGGTAATGACAATGGTTACGATATTGCTGATTATTATCAAATTGATCCTATTTTTGGAACGATGGATGACTTTGAAAGATTATTGAATGAAGCACATAAGCGTGGTATAAAAATCATCATGGACATGGTTTTGAATCATACTTCAAATGAGAACAAATGGTTTCAAGAAGCGTTGAAATCAAAAGACAATCCTTACCATGATTTCTATATTTGGCGTGATCCAGTTGATGGACATGAACCAAATAATTGGGTTTCAAAGTTCAGTGGTAGTGCTTGGAAATATGTTCCCGAATTAGATCAGTATTATTTGCATTTGTATGATGTAACGATGCCAGATCTAAATTGGCGTAATGAAAAATTACGTGCTGAGATTTTCAAAATGCTGACATACTGGGCTAATAAGGGAATTGATGGCTTCCGTTTGGACGTTATCAATAATATTTCTAAGGATAAGAATTTACCAAATGATTCTTTCGATACACCGTTAGATGATGGTCGTAATTTCTATACCAATGGACCCCACGTGCACGAATATATTCACGAAATGTACGAGAAGGTATTTGGACCTAATAAGTTCATTACTGTTGGCGAACTGTCATCTACACCAATTTCTGAAGCTGTTAAGTATACCAATCCTAAACGTCAGGAACTTTCCATGGCATTCACGTTCCACCATGTTAAAGTCGACTATACTGGCGGTAACAAATGGACTTTGGGCCACTACAAGTTAACTGATTTGACAAAAATTTTGAGTGATTGGCAAGTCAAAATGAATCATCAAGGTGGCTGGAACGCATTATTCTGGAATAATCATGATCAACCTCGAGCCATTTCCCGTTTTACTGACGATGATAAATATCGTGATCAATCAGCTAAGTTGTTGGCGATGGTTGAATTCGGTTTGCAAGGAACACCTTATATTTATCAAGGTGACGAAATTGCGATGAAGAATGCTTATTTCACTGATATTAGTCAGTATCAAGATCACGAATCAATCAATGCTTACAATGCTTTGATTAAAAAAGGTGTCGATAAAAAGTTAGCTATCAAGATATTGCAACAGAAGTCACGTGAGAATTCTCGTTTGCCTATGCAATGGGATTCTAGTAAATATTATGGATTCACTACTGGTAAGCCATGGTTGGAGCCACTTTATCATGACGATTATTCAGTTGAAAAAGTTTTAAAAATGAAAAATAACGTCTTTAATTTCTATCGCGCTTTGATATTCTTACGTAAAAATAAGGTATTATTAGCAGATGGGGAATATAAATTGTTAAATGCCCAAGATAATAGCGTTTATAGCTATGAAAGATATGATGACAAGGGTAAAATTTTAGTAATGGCTAATTTTACTGATAAAACCCAAAAGAGGGAAATTTCTGATGGTTTCGATTTATTGTTGGGGAACTATGAAGGCATCGAAATGAACGACGGAACAGTAACTTTACGACCATATGAATCTGTAATGCTGGAAAATAAGAAGCGCTTGTGAGGGGCGTTTTAAAAATTTTTACATTAGAGGGTAATTTAATTAAACTGTAGAACTAATTGAGGAGACATTATGCCAAAGAACT
Organism: Companilactobacillus muriivasis; assembly: GCF_036246245.1. Lineage (NCBI taxonomy): Bacteria > Bacillati > Bacillota > Bacilli > Lactobacillales > Lactobacillaceae > Companilactobacillus > Companilactobacillus muriivasis. The sequence continues at coordinate 122,391 of NZ_BTTQ01000004.1, read as the reverse complement.
TATATTCAGATATATACCATATATTAAAAGGCGAAATTGATAGCAACGTCTATCCACCAAAATCAATTTTGCCTGGTGAGGAAGATTTGTCGTCACGTTTCAGCGTTACGAGAAATACAATTCGCCGTGCCCTAAAGAAGTTACAAGCCGATGGACTAGTTTATACTGTTAAAGGCCGTGGCGTAGTAGTTTTGGAGCCAATTGTTGACAACCGAGTTATTTTTTCGGCTGCCAATCATTTTGGATTCCAAGATTTGATGAGTTTTCCCCAAAATAAATTCATCAAAAAGCTAACAACTAAGGTACTAGAATTTAAAGAAATCGAAATTGACGATACACTTTCAAAGCACACATCCTTTACTGTTGGCGATAAAGCTTATTATGTCGAACGTTTGAGAATGGTCAATGGAAAAGCAATGGCAATTGATACTAGTTATTTCAGAAAAGAAAATATTCCTGACTTATCAATCGAAGATGCTGAAGGCTCAGTTTATCAATATATCCGTGATGAAAATCTTTTCAAAATTGCTGCTGCACGTTCAATCGCATCAGTAGAATCAGCTACTAAGAAAGAATTCGACAATTTGGATCTTGATGATGCTAACTGTGTTGGTGTATTGAAGAAATATGTTTACACTGACTTAGGTAGTCTCTTTGAATGCACCGAAACAAAGTACATTCCTAATCATTATTCATTGGTGGGATTTGAATCTTACTAGCCTTCGCCGCCTCCGGGTAACAGTTGATTTTATCCGCTATGTGACCGGTGCAAGCCAAGGTCTCGCACCTCGATTTTGAGCTTTGCAAAAACCGCAAATCTCAAAATACGTCAGTGGAGTAAGGGCTAAAGCCCTAACACCACTCCCACAGCAGGAAAAATCAACTGTCACCCTCCGGCTCTTGTATTGTAATTTTACAGTGTGTAATTAATTTTAAATTTAAAAATGAAAAGAGTAGTACAGGTAATCTGGTTTGATTACTTGTACTACTCTTTTTGAGTTTCATTTTATTTTTGAAATCAAAAAAGGTGTTTTGACTATTGATAGATAAGAATCGACAATCAAAGCACCTTATATTTATTTTTCATAATTTGTAGCCATTTTCTGAATAAATGTATTCGATATATTTAGTTAACTATGAAACGGATCATACGCTAGCCGGAGGTTGTCAGAAATATAGTCTGCAGTGAAGGTGGTGTTATGGCTTTAGCCATTACACCACGGGGCGAGTTTGGAGACTTGCGGTTTTTGCAAGGCTTCAAATCGAGGCGCGAGACCTTGGCTCGCGCCGGTTACCACCGCAGAGCTATATTTCTGACAACCGTAGGCCTTAAAATTTGATGATCTGGTTAAAAATAAAGTTATCTGGTATGAAATGTGATTCAGTGTATTCAAATTGCTTTCCATCATCATTGAAGGCAAAACTGATCATATTTCCCACACAATTGTTAATCCCCAGATTTAAATGTTCATAATCAACTTGTTCAGCATGTTCAATGCGTAACTGACGTTTAACAACGGCAATTTTCATTTGCAATGTATCTTTGATATATGAATAAATTGATTCTTTGGCAATTTCTGCTGTTATGTCAGGCACGATTTGGGCATTAAAGTAATTGAGGTCCAAAACGGCATTCTTGTTATTGATTCGGCGAACACGTTTGATAGCGTAGACGGGGATGCCCACTGCAAATGAAGTCTTGTGACTGAGTTTTTCATCCACGATAACTTGTTGAAAGTCAGCAATAATAGTCGTGCGATTGATGTCTTCGGAGTTGTTTAAGGCGTGAAGACTGTCAATTTCTTTGAGACTCAAATTAATTTCTTGAGTTTGAGGTGTATGTTCCAAAACAACGACACCTTTTCCTTTAACACTGTATACTAGACCTTCATAGGATAATTGCTTGATAGCTTTACGGATAGCGTAACGACTAACGTTAAATTCGGCAATTAGTGCTTCTTCTGTTGGCAGGCGCATTTTGATATTATATTTTCCGTTGATGACACGTGATTTGAGTTCTTGATAAATATCCTTGTTAGTAGTTTCAGCCATATTTCGACGCTCCAATACAATTGTTTGTATATACTATTCAATAATATATTATATTGAAAATGATTTAAACATAATAATGGGATATTGTAATTCAAAATAAAATTAATAAACATATATTCCATTATCACAAATTAATGGTGACTTCTAGGAATATTTTGAGCTTTATCTCGTCCAACTAGTTTATTTTTTTAATGGTTCTTCTAATTTTGGAATGATTAAATCATTTTCTTTCTAATTAACTGTTCTTTGATATAATCGGCGATAATCTTGCCACCGTTTGCGGAAAAGTGAACGTGATCACCACAATCGAATTCAGGCAATAGCTGATTATCTTTGCCTACCAATGCTGATATGTCGAGGATGTGAGGCATTTTTAGTAGTTCATTATTGATTTTTTGACGTATTGCTTCTTTTCCAGGTGTCCAACCATCTGAATTTCCAAAAGGTGTGATGGTCATTGGTACAAATTTAGCATCATACTTACGGCATTTGGCTTTCAAAATATAAATTGCTTTAACGACTGCTTCGGCTGTTGGTAATTCGTTCATTGGTGCCCCTGTACCTGGGTGTAGCAAGTCATTAAGCCCTTCCATAAATACAACGAGGTTGGGTTGATAATTGGTAAGCATGTGGTCAAATCGTGTAAAACCAGCTTCGCCAAAGCTTGTAGACCACTGTGAGGTGCTATGACCGGGACGAAGTAATCGATTGCCTGAGATTCCGTAATTGGCAGTCATGATGTGAAAGTTAGTTTCGAGATCCAAAGATAGGGGAGCTGAATAGTTACCTTGGTTAGTTAAAGAATCGCCGAAAAATGCGATTTTCTTATAAGTTGATTTTGTTTCGACTTGAATGGCCGAGATGCCAAAGAAATACTTGGGGATTTTGGAATCAGTTTCAGTTGTTTTAACTATGTCATTAGAGATTGTCATACCAACGGTGTGAATGGTTTTGTTCGATGAATAAATGTCAATCGACAGAGTACTATTTGCTGTTAGATTGATATCAATCCAATCTGACCACTCGATTAATCGTGGTTCGACTTGAAACCTTGAGGAGCCATCTAAGGTGATAATCTTTTTATCGGATGAATTTGAATAGATTTCTATTTTAGATATTTCTAGAGGAATTTCATCGTATAAATTATTCAGCTGCAAACGGATCTTGTTAGTAGCTAATGGCTGAAAGATTTCAAGATGTTGAAACCCTGAATCGTTGATATTATTGATGTTTTCATAGTTAGTTAAGTTGTGTTTCCAAGTTGTAGTTGCAATCATAATTATTTCCTCTTTTAACTTTCAACCGCCAATAAGTTTCTACAGTTATAGTATCATGTTTAAACATGATATATTGGCTTTATGATTAGATTATTTAAATTTTTTTGTTAAAAAATAACCCATAAAATTCTGATTCAGAATTCTGTGGGTTATTATTAATTTGTCGTAACAGCTGGTGCAGCGTTCAAAGTCCATGTAACAACAGCGTTCATTTTCTTAGATGAGACCTTTGTATTATTACCCGTACCAGGGATTTCTAAGCTGGCAGAATCAGGTGTGTTAAATGTAGCTTTGATAAGACCACCATTATATGAACCAGGAGTCATATTCATAATTGGAACAGTGTTTCCTTCAGCACTACTGATAGAAGCTTTGTCAGTCTTTAAATCTGTGCCTGTACTTGAAACGTTATTATTCTCATCGTCCAAAAGTGGAACTGGGTTTAAATGTAAAATAGCATCCAAACTTGGATCATCTTCGTTAAGCATTGTATTTTTCAATTGTCCCATAGAAGCTGAGAGTGTGAACCCAGGCATTGTTTTGAGGCTGTTACGTGAATCAACGACTTCAAGTAAACCATCAGAGTTGCCATCACGTCCAGCGGTAGCAACAGATGTGTTTGTTCCATTGTCAAGAGTGAAACTATCTGTACTAGCAGTATTATTCTTTAATTTACCAGTTGATCCGACTGTCATAGTACCGAAGTTGAAATCAGGGACAGCTTCCAATGTAAGGATACCTGAAAGAACATTTACACTAACAGTTGATGTGGCCGGAGTTCCTGCATCGGTCGTTGTAGTTGTATCAGTAGAATCAGCCTCAATTACGGGGGTTGCTGATAATGCACTATAAGTAACTGCTAATTCAGGACTTTCTTTTTTAACTTGAATAGCATTAGCGGCCTTAGCTGTAGTTAGGGGTGTGAAGGACAGACTAAGACTTGTTAATACCAATAATCTTACGATGTTTTTAAACATTTTCATTATCTGTCCCCCTTACTTTAATTAATGCGAATCTATAACAGACCCGCTCCATGGTTAAAGTTTAGCAAAATATAACAGACAGATTGTATCGTAATTTATAAATGTTTTTTATCTAAACTGAAATAAGTCTAGAATATCAAAGGCTATAAATAATTTTGCTGATATTTAAAATAATAATTTTGACCGATAATCATATTTTGGCAATATTTTCTCTGAAATCTAAAAAATAAATCAATTATTTCCTATTAAACAATTTGACTGCAAATTATTGTTAATTGCTAGAATAGAAGTTTATCGAAAAATTGTAATCTACAATGACAGCGAACCCCTTATATAAGGAATTACTTTGACTATTGGGAATACTGTTCAATCACATTTTCGACTAGAAAATGTATTAGAAGGTAGTATCTGTATATAAGCTTCTCTTGCTGATGATGTGTCGATCGTCGTGCAATCAATTTATTTCCACGAGCTGATACGAAAATTGGAAAAATAGTGGAACTTGTTTGTGGATTTAACTTGCATTTTTTTAATGACTTGAAATTCAATTAACAAGCCAGTGAATTTAGATCATTAGTATAAGATAGAATCTATATCTGGAATATCAATTTGTTCTGAACGTAGGTTGAGAATGAGGATTTCAATCAAATATTAAATACTGAATATAAAATAAAAAATACACATACTTGGTGAGTGGAGATGCCCATCCATTAATAAGTAATTATAAAAATAGATTTCCTTTAGGAAGTCTATTTTTTTATGTTGAAAATATTAAAACAATAATTGTTCATCAAACTAGTTATATTCATTATTGTTGATAAATAATTGGGGTCAAGTATCGGTTGATGTAAGCGTATTATCTTACAGAACTGTCACATGAGACTAACACTTTGGTCATTGTAATGATTACTTATTTACTTTTAAATGACGGGGCTCAATAATGAAAACCGGTAATGAAGTTGAGATTGCTTCAGCTTAATTGTCCGTTTGGCATATTAGTCCATTATTAATGAGCTTTAGTACAGTGCGTATACTTTGAAAAATGTCTAACAATTTCTTATAATGAATTTGTTTAAACAAATGGTTTCAAACCCCGCATTATTACTGTATTTCATTAAAAAAGACAAATTTTTTTTACCAAATATGCTGATTAGTACTACTCAATTTTTTATTATAATGTTTATACAGGTTATATAGAAATAACTATATTTAATAATTTCGGTTCAATTTCGGGTTTGACACCATTTATTGACAATGGTTAGATAGTTTCCGCATAAGCAAACTCTTTCAGTGAGGTGTAGATTATGAAAAATAATTTGCTGACTTTTTTAAAGAAACCAGTAACATTTTTTATTATTAAAACAGTTGTATTTTTCGCTATTTTCTTAGTGCTCTTATATATTTACGGATATAACGGCGTGGGAAGTGCCAAATTTATTTATAACGAATTTTAGCAGGAAGAAGGGAAAAATATATGAACTCAATTATTGAAAAAATTACCACCACAGCATTGCAAGCACCCGAAAAGATTTGCTACAAGAACGGTGAAGAAACACATACATATCAGGAGTTATTGCAAAAATCTGATCGTATAGCCAGCTTTTTACAAGATAAATTTTTGCCTGCTAAGAGTCCAATTATCATTTTTGGTGGACAACAATTTGAAATGCTAGTCATGTTCCTTGGCGCTATTAAAGCTGGACATGCCTACATCCCAGTTGATGATGGTTCTGATCCATCACGCGTTATCCAAATCAATGAGGTTGCTAAGCCAGCTTTGATTTTAAATTGGAGTGACATTAAAGACTTTGGCGTTGATACTCCACAAGTTACTAAAGAAGAGTTAACGCAAGTCTTGGCATCTGATAACAATATTTATGATAGCAATCGCAGTGTCGGTCCTGATGACAACTTTTATATCATCTTTACATCAGGTACAACCGGAACACCAAAGGGTGTTCAAATTAGTACTAACAATATCTTAGATTTTTCAGACTGGTCCGAAAATGAATTCGACTATTCCGGTGAAATGAAAATGTTGTTGCAAGCACCATTCTCATTCGACTTATCAGTTTTCGATATTTATCCAGGCTTGATGAGCGGTGTGACACTCAATATTGTTGATAAAGATACGACTAAAAACTTCGGTAAATTACAAGAAGCTATTATCAACTCAGATTTCAACACTTGGGTATCAACACCATCATTCTTCGAAATGTGTCTTTTGTTTAGAGGATTTGATGCTGAACACATGCCACAATTGAACAAATTCATCTTCTGTGGTGAAGAATTAACTCACGCAACAGCTAAGAAATTATTGAAGAAATTCCCTGATGCTGAGCTTTACAACACTTATGGTCCTACAGAAAATACTGTTGCCATTACTTCAATCAAAATTGATCAAGAGTCTCTAGAAAAATTTGATCGTTTACCAATCGGTTATTTGAAATCCAACATGGATTACCGAATCAACGGTCTAGTTGATGAAACTACTGGTCAATTGACAGGTGAATTGCTAGTCAGTGGACCAGACGTTTCCAAAGGATATTTGAACAATCCTACTCAAACAGAAAAAGCATTTGAGACGATTGATGGTCAAATGTTCTATCACACAGGGGATATGATCAGTGTTGCTGACGACGGACTTTTGTTCTATCACGGTAGAACTGATTTCCAAATCAAGATGCACGGATACCGAATCGAGCTTGAAGAAGTAGATTCAATGTTGGGTAATCTTGAACAAATTAAGCAATCATGTACCGTTCCTTTATATAACAACAAGAAACAAGTCAGCAAAATGATTGCTTGCATTGTGCTTGAAAATGATTTTATTGACGATGACGAAAAAGATTTAGCAGCTGATATTAAAGATTCATTGAAGGCGACAACAATGGAATATATGATTCCTAATGTGTTGAAGTTTGTAAAGCAACTACCAATTAGTAAAAATGGAAAAATTGATAGAAAGACTTTAATAGGCGAGATTAATGAATAACATTACGCCTTACAGTAGTCCGCATTACTTTATCTACCTATTACTCCTTTTACTACCTATAATCATTGGATTATGGTTTGGTAAACGCTTTAGAACATATGACTTCTTCGCAACAGTCGTTATTCTGATCACTGCTTTCTTCGGTGGCAATATGTCGCAAGGAATATCGTTACTGTGCTACGTACTCTTGGAGATAGTTTTAGTTTCTATCTATCTGGCGTACCGCAAGAAACACAATAGTTTCTGGATCTTTACGATGTTCGTCTTGCTTGCAATCATACCGCTGGTTTTCGTCAAACTGGATCCATTGTTACAAAACCCAACCATTTCACTATTTGGCTTCATGGGTATCAGTTATTTAACTTTCAAGTCAGTTGAAATCATCATGGAAATTCGTGATGGTGTGATCAAAGAAATATCGCCATATGAGTTTGGCCGTTTCTTGCTATTCTTCCCAACCATTACTTCCGGACCAATTGACCGTTTCAAACGTTTCCAAAAAGATGTTAACAAAGTTCCTAGCCGTGATGAGTACGTTGAACTCTTACACAGTGGTGTTGATAAGCTGATGAAGGGTCTACTTTATAAGTTTATTATCGGTTATTTCTTTGGAACATTGCTCTTGCCAAAGGTTCAAATTTTGGCAATGTCTTACCGTCACCAGGCTCCACTAGGATTATCTTGGTGGGTATTAGCTTACATGTACGTTTATAGTATGTATTTGTTCTTTGACTTTGCTGGTTACTCACTCTTCGCGGTAGCAATCAGTAACTTCATGGGTATCAAGACACCAATGAACTTCAATGCGCCATTCAAGGCCAAGAATATTAAAGATTTCTGGAACAGATGGCACATGACACTTTCATTCTGGTTCCGTGATTTTATCTACATGCGTTTGATGTTTACGATTATTAAACATAAGTGGATGAAGAACCGTATTGCAATTGCCAATGTCGGTTATGTGGCACTCTTTCTAATCATGGGATTCTGGCACGGTGAAACCTGGTACTACATTGTTTATGGTATTTTCCACGCCATTGCAATGATCACTAACGATGCTTGGTTGAGATACAAGAAGAAGCATCGTGAAAGTATTCCTAGCAACAAGTTCACACATGCGTTTGCCGTCTTCTTGACGTTCAATATCGTATGTTTCAGTTTCTTAATCTTCTCAGGATTTTTAAATAAATTATGGTTTAGTTAGGAGAATTTATTATGGATGAAATTACAACAAAGATTGTCGATATTTTAAAAGATGTAACAGGTTTGGATGACGCAGGTCAAGACAAGGATCAAGACTTATTTAAAGACGGCGTTCTTGATTCAATGGCAACAGTAGAAGTTTTGGTTAACTTACAGGATGAATTTGATATTACCGTACCAGTTTCAGAATTTGACCGTTCACAATGGTCAACAGTTAACAAAATTGCTCAACAAGTACAAGAATTGGAATAGATTATGAAAAAAAAGTTATGGATGATTTTTGGACCTGTTATAGTTGCTATTGCTGCCTTGTTAATTCTTCTCTGGGCTCCAATCAATTTTAAAACGGTGACTCCACAAAAAGTACAACAAGCTTCGACTTCGTTGGATGTCCGTGTTTTAAAGGGTGAAAGCGTCAAAAATGCTGCCGAGAAGGAGAATTATATTCCTATTATTGGTTCATCGGAACTTTCTAGAATGGATCCGTTCCATCCATCTTCCATGGCGCAGAAATATCATTGGAAGAATAAGCCATTTTTGCAAGGTAATCCTGGAACGGCTTCGTTGACACAAGCAATGAATGTCGGTGGGATGACTAATCTTAAGGGAAATAAAGCAGTTTTCATTATTTCCCCACAATGGTTTACCAAATCCGGTGTCCAATCTGATGCATTTAAGTATTTCTTATCACCATTACAGTTGACTGGATTTATCTTAAATTCCAGTCACGGCGATAAGGCAATGAATAAATATATTGCTAACAGAATCCTCGACCTAGGTGTCGACAAGGGACCTATCGAAGATAACGCATTGCAACGTATTTCTGAAGGTAAACAGATTACGAGTTTCCAACGTTTCTACATTAAGAGAATTTCTCGTTCAAGTCTTCAAAGTCAGGATGATTTGTTTGGTTCGATATCAATGAATGATCATGAAAAAGAGATCAATCATGCAGCCAGTCAATTGCCTGATACTTACAATTATAAAAATTTGAATAAATTAGCAACTGAATTAGCTGCTAAGCATTCAAGTGACAATGATATGCAAATTGGTAATTCTTTCTATAAGAAGCAATTGAAGAAACGTATCGTTAAGTATAGAAATACTCACCGTCACGTTACTTACACACATTCACCAGAATATAATGATTTCCAAGCTTTGCTTTACATGTTTGCTCAAAACAAAACTGAAGTAATGTTTGTAATTCAACCAGTTAATCCGCACTGGATTAAATATACTGGTATGCCAATGAGCACAATCACTAACTTTGATACTAAGATTAAGTATCAATTGAAGTCACAAGGTTTCAACAATGTTGTTGACCTATCGCATGTTAAGGACCCTAATTATATCGCTGAAGATACAATTCACATGGGATGGCGTGGTTGGTTAATGCTTGATCACCATTTGAAGAATTATTACAAAGATAAGAAAGCCAATCCTAAGAATACCCAGTATAAGATGGACAGTTATTTCTTAACTGACACTTGGGCTAACAATACTGATTTCTCAAACAATAAATAACAAAAAAGCTGACAAATTAATGTTTGTCAGCTTTTTTGTGTGGCCGTCTCCAGAACCGTGAATATCCACCTGCTATGCGGACCGGTCCGAGCCGAAGTGCGGTCTCGAACCTCGATTTTGAGCTTCGCAAAGTACGCGAAGCTCAAAACTCGCCCGGTGGTGTAATGGCTAAAGCCATAACGCCACACCCACAGCAGGTGGATATTCACGGTTCTTCCGACTAGTTTGGTTTTTAATAATCTGGTTACATATGTCTATTAAATAAATTAGAATTGCAATGAATTAGAATGAAGGGTGTTGTAGAACTTTTAATACGTAGCTAGAAATAGTCTTATCGGTTTTATCTATTAATAATACGCACTGCTAGTTGATAACATACTACAAATGTTTCATGGTTTAAAATTGCTTAAATACTTTTACATTAAACTAACAATAATTTATTAGTCGGAAGAGCTGGGAAATATTTGTGTGCCGTGGTAGTGGTATAAGTACGGGAGTCTTCTCCCGTACTTATACCACCGGGCGTGTTTGGAGACTTGACGAACTGCGTCAAGGCTTCAAACCGAGGTTCGAGACCGTATTGTGGCTCGGACCGTCCCGCACAGCTAGTGAATATTTCCCAGCTCTGTAGACGGCATATTTAACTATTCCTATATGTTAAATAAAAAAATAAATAAAAATTTTTTATCCAAAAATGATAAAACTCGCGACCGTATACCACCATTGCCATTGAGCAGTTAAAAAATAGGTCAATATTGTCAACTAAAATGCTTACAATAAAACTGATAATTTGCATAAGAAAATTATATTTGTTAGGGTTATATAGGTCGCTGTTATTTACATAGGTTAAGTAATAGCCTTTTTATTTCCATATAATGCATGCCTAGTAAGAGGTATGCATTTTCAATTCCAAGAATGGGGGATTTAATGAGTACTCAAAAAAGTACAAAAGTAGAAGTCAAAAACTTAACAAAAATCTTTGGTAAACGTATTAATAAAGCCAAGGAGTTAAGCCGTCAAGGAAAAGATAAAACACAAATACTTAAAGAGACGGGTGCCACAATCGGTGTTGACCGAGCAAGTTTCAAAATTTATGATGGTGAAATTTTCGTTATCATGGGTCTATCTGGTAGTGGTAAGTCAACTTTAGTTAGAATGATCAACCGTTTGATTGAGCCTACTGAAGGTGAGGTTTTAATCGACGGTGAGAACTTAATGAAGATTGATAAGAAAGAGCTTCGTGAAGTTCGTCGTAAGAAAATGAGTATGGTTTTCCAAAATTTCGGATTATTACCTAATCGAACAGTTTTGGAAAATACAGAATATGGTTTGGAAATTCAAGGTGTGGATAAAACCACTCGTGAACAAAAAGCCAATGAGGCACTTGAAACAGTTGGGATTACTGGATATAACGACGAGTATCCTGACCAATTATCAGGTGGTATGCAACAACGTGTGGGATTGGCACGTGCGTTAGCTAATGATCCCGAAATCTTATTAATGGATGAGGCCTTTTCAGCCCTTGATCCATTGAACAGAACTGATATGCAAGATCAGTTATTGGATATTCAAGAAAGATTACACAAGACAATTATCTTTATCAGTCATGATTTAAATGAAGCCTTAAAAATTGGTGACAGAATCATGATTATGAAGGATGCCAAGGTAATTCAAACTGGTACTCCAGAAGATATTTTGACTCATCCAGCTAACGAATATGTTGAACAATTTATTGAAAATGTTGACCGTAGTAAAGTTCTTACTGCTGGAAACGTTATGATTCGTCCAACTATCGTTAACATTGAAAAAGCTGGTCCACGCTTAGCCTTGAAGATGATGAAGGATACTGAGGTTTCAACTGCTTATGTTGTTGATAGCCGTCGTAACTTACTCGGAATTGTTGATGCTAATGATGTGATTAAGTTGGTTCGAGAAAAGAATGGTGATTTAACATCGATCGTTCAAACTAAAGTTCCAACGACTACAGAAGATACACCTATCTCTGACTTGATGGATGATATTTCACAAACAGGGATTCCATTTGCTGTTATAAATGATAAGAAGCAATTACTGGGAATTATCGTGCGTGGTGCCGTACTTGGCGCTTTAGCCGGAAATGAGGTGAGCGATTTTGAATAGTTTAATTTTAGAAAGTATTCCACAACTTCCATTAGCTCACTGGATCGACGGTTTTGTCGACTGGTTAGTTCAATTTACAGGATTTTTCAACGCTATAACTAATTTTATTGGTTCAATCAACAATGCCTTTCAATGGGTATTCGACTTGATTCCAATCTGGCTATTTATCATTTTAGTTTTAGCTCTAACATATTATGTTAATCGTGATAAACAAAACTGGGGCTTGCTGATATTTGAATTCCTTGGTCTATTGATGATTTGGAACTTAGATTTCTGGCGTGATATGACCCAAACATTAACGCTAGTTTTAACAGCTAGTTTGATTGCTTTAGTAATCGGGATTCCATTGGGTATCTTGATGGCTAAGAGTCACACTGCTGAAGTCATTTTGAAACCAATTCTTGATTTCATGCAGACAATGCCAGCTTTCGTTTACTTGATTCCAGCCGTAGCATTGTTTGGTATCGGAATGGTGCCAGGTATCGTCGCATCAGTTATTTTCGCCATGCCTCCAACAGTTAGAATGACTAACATGGGTATTCGCGAAGTGCCTGATGAATTGATTGAAGCTGCTGATTCATTTGGTTCAACTGAATGGCAAAAGTTATTCAAGGTTGAACTTCCAATTGCTAAAACAAGTTTGATGGCCGGTGTCAACCAAAGTATGATGCTTTCATTATCAATGGTTGTTATCGCCTCAATGATTGGTGCAATGGGCTTGGGAACAAAAGTTTACTTTGCCGTTGGTAGAAATGATGCTGGTAATGGATTTGCCGCTGGTTTGGCTATCGTTATCTTAGCTATCATTTTGGACCGTTTGACACAATCATTAACGAGATCACACAGAAAATAATAGGAGGGATTATTTGAAGAAACAAAAGTTTATTAAACTTTTCTTACTAGCTTTACTGATTATCCCAATTATTTCCGCCTGCAGTTCTCAAACTGCTCCATACAACAGTAAAGAAAAATTGGGTTCACAGGTCAATTACACCATCACTGGTATCGATGCCGGTGCTGGTATCATGTCATCAACTCAAACTGCTTTGAAATCATATGGTTTGGAAAAGAACAACTGGCAGCTACAAACTAGTTCAACCGCTGCTATGACTAGTACTTTGGACAAAGCCATTCAAGACAAGCGTCCAATCGTCGTAACTGGTTGGCAACCGCACTGGATGTTTACTAAATATCCAATCAAATTCTTGAAAGATCCAAAGAATGTCTATGGTAAAGCTGAACATATCAATACCGTTGTTCGTAAAGGTTTGAAGACTGATAAGCCGGAAGCTTACACAATTTTAGACCGTTTCCACTGGAATCCCGCACAGATGTCTAAGGTCATGTTAAAGGTCAATGACGGAATGGATCCTAATAAAGCTGCCAAGCAGTGGATTAAGGCCAATCCAAAATTGGTTAACGAATGGACTAAGGGTGTTAAAAAAGTTCATGGTCAATCATTGAAGATGACTTATGTGGCTTGGGATTCTGAAATTGCCTCAACCAATGTGATTGCACAAGTCTTGAGAAATCAAGGTTATAAAGTCACGATTCAAGCAATGGAAATTCAACCCGTTTGGGCTTCAATTGCTACCGGAGCTGCCGATGCACAAGTTAGTGCTTGGTTACCTAAGACTTCAGGTCTCTTTTATAAAGATTATAAGGGTAGATTTGAAGATTTAGGACCTAATTTACAGGGTGCCAAAGTGGGATTAGCCGTACCAAAATATATGACAAATATTAATTCCATTGAAGACTTAAAAAATAAATAAGAAACTCAAAAATCGGAAGAAATTCCGACTTTTTTTATGCCAAAATTATTGTTCTATGTAGTATTGGAATAATTACTGAAGATTTTATTCTATATATCATATAAGATGCTATTTATATACAATACGAATTGTTACAAGAATTTATCGAACAATGACATGGCATAAACTAGGGTATATAATTGTATCTAAACAATATATAAAATACTTATATAGGGGCGATGGCGTGGATATACAGACGTTTATTGATAAAAGAAAAGAGTTAGGTCTCTCACAGAAGGAACTAAGTAACGGAATCTGCACACAAGCAACTTTGAGTAAGTTTGAAAATAACGGTAAAATACCATCACTAAAAATTTTAATTCAACTTTGTAATCGTCTAGGTTTATCTCTGGATAGCATCATTGGTGTGACTGATAGTAAGAGCCAAAAGGTTATCAAACAAATGAATAAGGCTGAGTTTAATCTAATTATTCAGGAGTACGAAGATTCTTGGAATATTATCAAGGCTATCAATGTTGACGACCTAGAAAATGATAAAGATGCTTTAATGCAATACTATTACTTAAAAGGCTATTTGAATGTCCTAGATGGCGGAGATCTATTCGATGCGGTGTTTGACTTTAATCGGATTTTGTCAGAATTAGATGCTCAAGGCGAGACGATTTTTACTTTCTTGTCATTTGTTGGCATGGGAATGGTTTATGCCAAACAAGGTGATGACGGTAAGAGTGAGTATTACTTCAGCAAAGTTTTCAATGATATTTATACAATGTCAATCGATGATGTGTCGAAAATTTGGCGTTATATCAATATTATTTTCTACTGTGCATTGTATTATTCCGAACGCAGCGATTTAGAGACTGCTAATGCTTTGTTAAATTACGGCGTTAGGATCTGTTCAGAAAATCATGTTACTTATTATATTGCGAGAATTTATGCTCAATTGGCTATGAACGAAAGTCGAGTTAACGGCAGCAATAAGAAGGTTCGTGGTTATATGAACAAGGCGCTGGTATTTTCTGAGTTTAATCAGAATGCCAAGGAGATTGAGGTTATAAAACGCTGGGTTGCCAGCAATAAGCTTTAAATATTGGCTGTCACATTTTTGGTGTGATGGTCTTTTTTTGTATTGAAGGAAGGCCGCCTCCGGTTGCCAGTGAATTTCACCCGCTATGAGGACCGGTCCGAGCCAAAGAGCGGTCTCGAACCTCGCTTTTGAGCCTTGCAAGTTCGGCAAGTCTCAAAAGACGCCCTGTGGTGTAATGGCTAAAGCCATAACGCCACCTCCACAGCGGTTGAATTCACTGGCAACCGGAGGCTAGGTTATTTATGATATGAAAGTTATCAGTTATATGTCGGAATTTTTAAATTTATTCTTCTTTTATGGAGGAAGTACGGGTTAATCTGTTGGATGAATTGTTATATTTACTTTTAAATTATTCTTGGTAATTACAAATTGTACTTGTAATTTGTTAAGATAGTTGAATCAATAACCGCTATTAATTGAAGGTTAGAAAATTAGAATCTGATATGATTGTTGTTGTAACAGTCTAGTTGTTAAGTTAAAAAAGTCAGAATCATTTATAAAAAAACAAACTAGTTGGAAGAGTTGAGAGTATTCATATGCCGCGAAAGTGGCGTTATGGCTTTAGCCATTACACCACCGGGCGTGTTGGAGACTTTCCGGTCTGTGGAAAGGCTTCAACCGAGGTTCGAGACCGCACTGTGGCTCGGACCGTACCGCGCAGCAGATGAATACTCTCAGCTCTTGAAACGGAATACTTCAATATAAATAAATCTGGGGGATACGCTCTTGGAAATAAATCGTCGGAATATTATTAGATACGGCATAATCGTTGTACTTGTCTTGGTTGGACTCATTTATCCTGCTCAAATTTACAGTATCTTTTTAAATCTGTTTGGAATTTTGCTGCCAATAGTTTTAGGTGGTGTTTTGGCATATGTGCTGAATCTGTTGGTTGTTAAATTGGAGAAACATTTTTTCCCTAATAGTAAGTCGAAATGGATAAACGGTAGTCGCCGTGGCATCGTTATTTTGCTTACTTTGGCGATTGTTATTTTAGTTATGACTGGTGTCTTTCGTTTGGTATTGCCACAGTTTATTCTGGCTTTGACGAAATTCTTCAAGTCGATTCCAGCGTTGTTCTCTGATATTTCTAATTTGGCAGAGAAGATAAATAGTCATTCGGCTGTACCTGATCAATTGAAGGCTATCGATATTAATTGGACTTCGGTTCAATCTAAGGTTATGAAATTTCTGACTTCTGGTGTCAGTGGTCTGTTTGGCTCAACTTTCAAAATTGTGACGGGATTCGCCAAAGGTATTTTTAACTTTATTCTGGCTGTCACGTTTGCCGTTTATATCTTGGCAACTAAAGAAAAATTGATTGGTCAAGTTAATAAGGCTGGTAAAGCTTTTATTAAAGAAAATACTCGTAAAAAAATTAAATATGTTTTAGATATTACTAATAATATGTTCAGCAGTTTTATTGTTGGACAGGTTACAGAAGCAATTATTCTTGGGACGCTTTGTGCCCTAGGGATGCTACTATTCAAGTTTCCATATGCATTATCAGTTGGAGCTTTCGTTGGTATTACATCATTGGTACCAATCCTTGGTGCCTGGGCTGGTGGGGCTGTTGGTTTCTTGTTGATCGTAGTTGATTCACCATTACAAGCTGTGCTATTCGTTGTCTTTATTATTGTTTTGCAACAACTAGAAAGCAATTTAATTTATCCACGTGTGGTCGGGACATCAATTGGCCTACCAGGTATTTGGGTTTTGGCATCCATTACAGTTGGTGGTGGACTTGGTGGTATTGTAGGAATGCTATTAGGTGTTCCTGTTGCTGCAACTATTTATCAATTAGTTAAGAATGAAGCAAATCGTCGTTTAGAAAATCCAGCTAAGGTATAATTGGCGAAATTACACAAGGGGAGATTAGTGTGTGGAATAGCTATTTTGGATTTGTGATAACTTTCGTAGCCATCTTTACTTTGGTGCCTTACCTGACGTCACTGATAACTTCGTGGTTAGGTCATCTATCAAAAATAATTTTGGTTGATAATTTAGGAAATAATAGTCAATTAGTTGTGGGTGGACTCGGGGTAATTATTCATGAGTTAGGTCACGCTATTTTTGCCTATTTGTTTGGACATAAAGTGACCCACGTCCAGTTATTGAATTTGAATTATCGACAGTCTGGTGCTTTAGGTTCAGTTGATCATCGTTGGAATGACCGTAACGTTTATCAGATGTTAGGAAACTTTTTCATTGGCTTAGCGCCGTATTACATGTGTTCTTTGGCATTGTTTATATTACAAAAATATTTGTTAAACGCCCAATTCAGTATCAGTTCACTGACACAGAGTTTGAATATCAACACTACTTTGTCGGCAAGTATGATATTTGACTCGGTGTTGGATAATTTGAAATCCAGTTTTGCCAATGCTTCGTGGGGGATGATTATCCTCTATATTGTGTTGACGATTATGATTGCCAGTACTGGTTATGACTTAAGCCGCAACGATTTTATGACAGTTAATAAGGGAATTTTGCCTTGGGTCGTGACATTGATTGTGTTTGGTTCAATTTTCTATGTTTTCCATATAAGAACAGCAATTATTAGCGGTTCAGTGTATTTCATTGCCTTTTCGGTCTTGTTCATGTTTCATGCCATTATCAGTATCGTTCTGTCGATGGGTGTGATTAAAGTATTGGGATTTTTTAACTAGAGAGATATGCAAAAAGCCTTTGAGACTATGATCTCAAGGGCTTTTATTTGGAACTTTTATGTTTGAAATGTTTAAAATGGATGTATGGGTTTTATAACAGAAGAAATTAATATAATTAAACTTGAGGTGTTTATTTATGAGTCATAAAAAAGTTCATTTTGCTTTTGGGGCATACGGTATCATTTCAGCTAGTAATAAACTCTTAGTTATTAGCAAGAATGGTGGACCCTATATTAAAAGATATGATTTGCCCGGTGGCAGTTTGGATGAAGGCGAGTCAATCAGTGAGGCTGTTGTTCGTGAAGTCAGAGAGGAAACTGGCTTGGAAACTTTGCATTTCCAACAATTAGGGACGATTAGTTTTATTTATCCGTGGACGTATCAACATTTTAATTGGAATAATCATGTCTGCACGTTTTATTTGATTGACGATTATTCGGGTACTCCGCGTATTAAAAATGAGCAGTTTATCGGTCAAGATGCTAATGGTTCTAAGTGGGTAGATATTGAAGATTTGAATTTGGAAAATAGTTCGCCATTAGTTTTGAAGGCGAAAGAGTACATCTTATTGAATAAATTTGTTGCAACTGATACGAAATATACCCACTGGAATGTTTTGCATTAGATGGCTGGATGGGTCATTTTGATGTGTGGCGTGTGATTGAATAAGAATGGTTTGCCGTGACTTTCAAAACTGAATTTTTTATAAAAATCTTGAACTTGGACTTGTGCTTCAATCTCAATTTCTTTGTTAGGAAAGTTATGTTGAATCGCGGTTAGGACGTAATCCATTAATTCTTTGCCTAAACCTTGTCCGCGGTACTTTGGATCAGTAACTACTCGTCCAAAAGTGACGTTATTTTCTTGTGGGAAAACACGTGCATAAGCGGCGACTTTGCCATCAATCATGTCAAAAATATGAATGGCTTCCAAGTCATGTTCATCAACTTCTTGGTAAATCCGTTCTTGGTCAACAACGAAAATTTTAGTTCTGAGATAAAGAATTTCATAAAGTTCCTTGGTAGTTAATTCTGAAAAGATTTTTGTTTCCCACATAATGATGCCTACTTTCTAGTAAATAGTAACTTGTCTAAGGTTGCCATAGATTGGAAAAATTGTTGCTGCTCAGTTGGTGATAGGTCAGCTAACAAGTCTTTGATCTGTTGGTCGGAACGGTCGTCCAACTCCTTGACCATTTTTTGACCTTCAGTGGTTAAACTTAGTT
Organism: Companilactobacillus muriivasis; assembly: GCF_036246245.1. Classification (NCBI taxonomy): domain Bacteria; kingdom Bacillati; phylum Bacillota; class Bacilli; order Lactobacillales; family Lactobacillaceae; genus Companilactobacillus; species Companilactobacillus muriivasis. The sequence continues at coordinate 103,465 of NZ_BTTQ01000004.1, read as the reverse complement.
CGACTGAACGTGAATCGGTGGCGGAAGGTGACTTGCTGATGAGGCCATTTTTTTCAAAACGGTTGAGAATTCTACTTGTATAACTCTTATCGAGGTCCAAATTTGTGGCGACTTCGATAGGAGTTTTGTCGTTATTGAACGAAATTTCCAGTAATACTCGTCCTTCAGTCCAACTGAGTGGGGTGTTGAGGACTTTTTTGTTCATGATTCCGAGTAGTTTGGTGTAATCTCGGTTGAAATTTCTGATGGAAGATATCTCGGATTTGTTTAACAAATAATTCATCTCCTAAATGCTTGGTGCTGGTTAAGTATTCCGTCTACAGAACTGGGAAATATTCACTAGCTGTGCGGAACGGCCCGAGCCAAAGTTCGGTCTCGGACCTCGGTTTGAAGCCGTGACAAAGTTCGTCAAGTCTCCAAACACGCCCGGTGGTATAAGGACGGGAGAATCCTCCCGTCCTTATACCACTACCATGGCACACAAATATTTCCCAGTTCTTCCGACTAGTTAATCATCGATAATTGAATGTAAAAGTATACTAATGCATTAACAGTCAAACCATTTAAATGATGTAGTATCTGTTATGGATTATCAACTAGCACCATGCGTGTCTCCTAAGGGTTAATGGAATTTATTATAGCATTTTAGTGGACAAAGTCCACTATTTTATCAAAATAAAAGAACTGCTCGATTGGGAACAGTTCTTTTAGTAGTTATCTATATTTTATAAATCTAGTCAGTAAATGCTTGGTTAAGCTTGTTCAAATCACCATCATTAAACTTAATATCATCAAGTTGCTCTGACTTATCATGCATAATATTAGTGATTTTTTCAGTAACGGCATCAACGGTATTCTGGTCTGAATCTTCTGGGAACATGCCCACAATCAAGTAATCGATAGGTGTCTTGTCATTACCCCAAGCAACAGGGTTCTTGAACGTCAACATCATTGTGTGAACACGGCTCTTCTTTTCACTAGTTGCGTACATGAATACGGCACGGTTTTCGATAATAGTATTACCGGCGGCAGCACTAGCAAAGATACTGCTTTGAATTGTTTGTTCATCAACGCTAAATTCGTCGGCGGCTTTCTTAGCAGCTAATTTCAAAGCACTCATTTGATTGTTATCTTCTAATTCAATATTTGCGGTTGTGTGGTTCTTTCTAAAAATTTTAAACATAATTGATATCTCCCTTGCATTTTTATAAATTCAACGAAGCGGTTCGACATGTCTTAACTTCTCTACACAAAGTATGATATATTATCGAACGCGTTTCATAGCAAGGGAAAAGTTGAACTTTTTTAGGAAGAATACAAATTATTGCTGGGACGGTTGATCTGTGGGTATTTGTCGTTTAAAAAAAGATAAGCTTTCTGAACTTTTTCGGGAATATCAACGTGACTGATGAAATTTTTACCTTTGGGACCATAGCCGCCAGTATTATCGGTCAGCCGTGGAATTTCACCCATCAGTAATTTCATATAACGTTCAGGAGTCCACATTCCAGGGATGTCTTTGGTAAAAGCTAATTCTTGATTTTTAATGGTCAACTGATTTTGGTAAGTAGCAAAATTAATTATTTGAACATCAGTTGAAACGTATTTTGCTAAACAGGCTGACATTCTCTTTTGCATAGTAGCATCTTGAGCCAGAATAATTGATTGAAAATCAATGTGTTTTTGTTTGAGTAGATCCAACAAGTAAGTGATGTTATTGCCACAATTAGTTGATTTAGTTTCTAAGTAATCTACTTGAAGATTGAATCGTTTCCTCAACAAAGCTGCAAATAAGTCAGCTTCTTGCATCTCACTTGTCTTTAGGTCGGGATATTGCTTACCAACAGTTTGCTGCAATGTAGCAGTTGTATGACCATAGCCACCGACGATAAGATATTTTTTAGCAATCTTATTTTGGATGGCTTGTGCTAGAACATCAACACCATAAAGAATACTGCCACCAAATAAAACGAAGACATCAGCTTTAGTAATTTCGTAATTTTGTTGTAGGGAAGTTGTAGTCAGCTCAGAGATATCACGTTGACCACAAAATTCTCCTAAGGTATTGAATGCTTCGAGATCCATCTGGCTAAGCAAATTGTTCAACTCCAGCAGGAATATCGGTTACGTGTTCAACGATGTGTTCAGCACCAGAGTCAGCCAATTCCTTTTTATCGCCAAAACCGTAGAGAACCCCGAGAGTATGGGTATGATTTTCTAAACCGCCCTCCATGTCAGTCATTCGGTCACCAATCATTAAAGTATCAGCGGCGGAAACACCGGCGTCGTCCATACCATAACGTAGAATGGCTTTCTTGGTGTTGCGGGTAGTCTCGTCATCAGATGCACCGTAAACGCCTGAGAAGTACTTATCAAGGCCGAGATGAGGTACGAGAATTTTAACTAGAGACTCTGGTTTAACTGTAGAAACGTATAATTTGTATCCGTCAGCTTGTAACTTTGCGAGTGTCTCTTCCATTTGATCATAGAGTTTTAGTTGGTAAACACCTTTAGTGTTGTAGAAAGCTTGATAGGTTTTGATTGCTTCTTGGTAACGTGACTTGGGAAAGTCAGGGTAATATCTAGCCAAACCATCGGGGAGGGATGGTCCGATAAATTTCGTGTAAATATCTTTTCCTAAGTTTTTCATATCCATTTCTTTAGCCATGTAATTAAGTGCATTGATGACGCCTTCTTGAGTGTTAGCAATAGTGCCATCGAAATCAAAAAATAAATTTTTCATATTTGTGTTTTTCTCCCGTTAAATGATAATGAATCTTTATTTATAATATAACTTATTTATTGCTGGAACTAGCTGGGAATTTAAGATACTCAACTTAAATGGAACTGAATTTGGACAGTTTATTAATAAAAAATAAATTATTTTGATATTTTAGTTCCAATAAAAAAACATGATTGCACGGGCAATTATGTACTAAATTTAGGTATTAATTTATTAAAATATTGAACAAAATTTAAGCAGATTCTTGACAGCGCTTACATAAAGAGCTATATTGTTGTCGTAAACAAAATAAGTAACAACAAAGCAAGAAATAAAGAGCGCTTTGGAAAATGACCTTTGGCAGTGATGCTATAGGCAATTTCTGAGGCGCTCTTTATTTTTTTGTACATTTTTAGGAGGAATTTGTTATGGATAAGCAAAAACGTATGTCAAGACTATTTGGAAAGGATGGCAAAACTATCATTGTCGCCTTGGATGGATTTGGTTTTTCAAAGAATACCGAGGGTGTCGATTTCAGCGTTAAAAATGTTAAAAACCTGTTGAAATATGGTCTAAATGCTGCACTAGTAACTTATGGTCAGGCTCAAATGTTTGAAAAAGATTTGCTTGATGTTCCAACAGTATTACGTGTTGATGGTTCAGTAAATGTATTTGATCCGACAGTACCAGAAACCGCAGAATTTTTCGATGTAACTGATGCTTTGAAGTTGGGTGCTGATGGTGTTGTTTGTATGACATTCCCAGGAGCTGAAGGACGTGAAGAATTTTCACACAAGATGTTAGCTCATTTGGCAAAACAAGGTGAGGAATGGAACATGCCTGTTTTGGCTGAAACATTACCATATAGTTACCCAGTAATCAGTGAAGAATCAGGGGATCCAATGAATGTACGTACCGGTGCTCGTCTTGGTGCTGAATATGGTGCAGATGTAGTTAAGACAAGAATGACAGGCGATGTTGAAACAGACAAGAAGATTGTAGAAAATACTCATCGTCCAGTAGTTGCATTAGGTGGTCCAAAGACAAGCAATGAAGAGTATTTCCAATTTGTTCGTAACTTAATGGATGCTGGTGTTAAAGGTATTGCTTGTGGACGTAATATCACTCAAGATCCAAATCCTGTTGGTAAAGTTGCTGCATTGGCTGCAATTATTCACGACGACAAGAGTGTTGATGAAGCAATTAAGATTTATAACGAAGTTGAGTCAGAAAAGTAGCCCATACAACCTCAAATTTAATAAGCTTAAGTAGCTGATAAGTCGTTAGACTCACAGACAAAACTTTTTTGAGGTAAATAAAATGTTATTGAATTCAGTCGTTATACCATCGGTTAGAGAAATTAAGTATTTAAGAAGAGCATGTCAGGCTGATTCTCCAATCGTTTTCATCAGTGATACAAATATTGGAAACTTAATGTCGCAAGTTGAATTTGTACATAAGCACGGTAAAAAGGTATTTGCTGATTTGGAATTGATTGGGGGATTTAAGCCAGATAGTACTGGCATGAAACTTTTAAAGAACATGTATCATTTGGACGGAATTTTTACAACAAATGTAAATGCAGCTCGAATGGCCTATGCATTAGGAATAATAGTAGTCTACCGATTGTTCATGATTGATTCTCGGTCTTTAAAAAGGTCGGCCAATATTTTAAGAAATAACCACTTTGATGCTATTGAGGTTCTTCCAGCCGAATGTGGTGTACAAGAAATTGAGCAATTAACACAGATGAATGATAAACACAATTATATTGCCGGTGGTTTTGTTAGAGATAAAGAAATGATCAAAGAGATTTTTGACGTAGGTATCTCTGCCGTCACTACAAGTAAGGTGGAGTTATGGGAATGATTCAGAAGGGAAGATTCAATCATGACAAAGTATTTAATGGGAATAGATAATGGTGGAACATCTAGTAAAGCTGCTATCTATGATATTAATGGTAACGAAATTGCGAAGCATACTACGTACACTACCATGTTGACACCGCACCATTATTGGACTGAACGTGATATGGATGAATTAAAAGAAGTTAATTTTGAAGCCATTAGAGGAGCTCTAAAGAAGTCCGGAATTGATGCTCACGATATTGTTGGTATTTCATGTACAGGCCATGGAAATGGATTGTACTTAATGGGAGAAAATGGCAGTGTCGTTCGTAATGGTATCATTTCGACTGATAACCGAGCACATAGAATTGTTGATAAATGGCTTGCTGATCCAGAATATGAAACCATTGTACGTCCAAGAACGTATCAAACGGTTTGGGCATCACAACCGGTTTCATTATTAAAGTGGTTGGATGAGAATGAGCCTGATGTTTATGCCAAAACTAAATATGTATTTATGATTACCGATTTGGTTCGTTACTGGTTGACCGGTAAGGCAGGATTTGAACTTTCAAACGCATCTGGAACATCAATGATTAATCAACAAACAGAAGATTATGATGAAAAAGTATTTGATTTCTTTGGAATTAAGAATTGGCTCAAAAAAATGCCTGAATTAGTTAATGCTAATGATGAGTGTGGTCAAGTTACAGCTAAAACTGCCACAGCTACAGGATTAATCGAGGGAACACCAGTAGCAGGCGGATTGTTTGATATCACTGCAAGTGCACTTTCAACTGGTCTTGTAGAAGGAAATAATCTATCAATTGTCACTGGTACTTGGAGTATTAACCAATACATCAGTAAAGAAATTAAAGTTATTAAGGATTTATTTATGACTTCTGATTATCCAATTCCTGGATATCATCTTATTACAGAAGCTAGTCCCACATCAGGTAGTAATTTAACTTGGTTTATTAATACGTTCATGGGTCCAATTAAGGCAGAATTGAAAAAAGAAGGGAAAATGTCAATTTATGACTACTGTTCAAGCTTGGTTAATAGTGTTGACCCCGCTGATAGTAAGCTGATTTTCTTCCCATTCATTTTTGGATCAAATGCTGGTGTCGCTAATGCTACTGCTGGTTTTGTCGGAGCAACTAAATCAACTAGTTTGGGTGAATTTGTAAGAGCAGTTTATGAAGGTGTTGTCTTTGCACATATGGCACACTGTGAAAAATTGAATTCAATAAATCCTGATATTAGTGGTCCTATCCGTATTGCTGGAGGTATTACTAATAGTAACACCTGGCTTCAAATGTTCGCAGATGTTTTCCAACGTCCATTAGAATTAGTTGATGTATCAGAAAATGGAGCTCTAGGCACTTCGATGGCAGCTGCCGTTATGTCAGGCGTTTATCCAGACTTTGCAACCGCTGCAGATAAGATGGTGAAAATTTCAAGAACAATTCAACCAAATCCAGCTAATGCCAAGATCTATCAACAAAAATATGCATTGTATAAAGAAGAATTACAAGGCATGCATGGTGCATGGAAGACAATGGAGGATACAGAATTAGAACAACCTGTTCTAGAAAATAAGTAATGAAGTGGAGGAAATATTATGGAATTAGGATTAAAAGGTAAAAATGCGATTGTAACCGGTGGTGCAACTGGGTTAGGACAACAATTTGTAATTGCTCTAGCTAATGAAGGTGTAAACGTTGCTTTTACTTACTACAGTGAAAGTGAACATCCTGAAAAAACTGAAAAGCTTGTTGCTGAAGAAACTGATGTTAAAGCATATGGTATAAAAGCTGACTTATCTCAAGAATCAGGATGCCGTGAATTTTTCAAGCAAGCAAAAGAAAAATTATCAAAGATTGATATATTGGTAAATAATGCCGGTATCTGGCTAACTGGTCATGTTGATGAAATTTCAGTTAAAGATTGGGATCGTCAACTAGAAACAAACTTACGTGCACCGTTTATTTTGAGTCAGGAATTTATTCGTGATGCTAATTCAATGAAGCACGGTGGTCACATTATTAACATCACAAGTCAAGCAGCATATTATGGATCAACAACAGGTCACTCACACTACGCAGCTTCAAAAGCTGGATTGATTGCATTTGCCGCATCATTAGCACGTGAACAAGCCAAAAATGGAATTAATGTTATTAACTTGTGTATTGGCATTATGCATACACGTATGATTCAAGCAAACTTGGATAAAGATCCAAATTATTATGTAAATCGTATTCCTATGGGACGAGTTGTAGAGCCTGAAGAAGTTGCAAAGATGGGTACATTGTTTGCTTCAGATATTTATTCGTATATGACAGGTGCAACAGTTGATTTAACTGGTGGTATGTTAATGCACTAAATTTTTATAAAAGGGGATTTGTTATTATGAAGGTTTTAGCATTTGGTGATAATTTGATTACTCCAGAAATGTTGGAGAATGGTTTGACAGAACTAAAAAATCACGGATTCGAAGTTGAAATCCGTGACTGGAGTCATGACTCAGTTGAGTCATTACAAAATGATAATATTCTGGTAGAACAACAAGGGGCTGATGCCGTCGAAATCACCGACCCAAGTTTGTTAAAAGATATTGATAAATTCGATGTTATTATTACACAATTTACACCAATCGGCAAGAAGCTAATTGATAAAGCTAAGAATTTGAAATATATTGGTGTTCTCCGTGGTGGAATTGAGAATGTAGATAAAGACTATGCTGAAAGCCAAGGCATTAAGGTTATGAATACTGCTGGTCGTAATGCCAGAGCTGTTGCTGAATTTACCGTTGGTTTGATTTTGTCAGAAACACGTAATATTGCAAGAACTTCTGCAGCAATGCATAAAGATATTTGGTTAAAGGACTTCCCTAACAAAGATAATATTCCCGAAGTTGGTGGAAAGACTATGGGTATTATTGGGTTTGGACACATTGGACGACTAGTAGCTCAATTTATGAAGGGTATGGATGCTAACGTTATCTTTTATGATCCATATGTTGACTCAGTAGAAGGCTTTGAAAAAGTAAATAAGTTGGAAGATTTGGTTAAGCAAGCCGATATTATTTCAATTCATATGCGTGCAACTGAAGAAACACATCATATTATTGACAAGCATATGTTTGATTTGATGGGAGAAGGAACTTATTTCATTAACTCAGCACGTTCTGCACTTGTTGATGAAAGTGCTTTGATTGATGCTCTTAAGAATCATAAGATTGCTGGCGCTGCCGTTGATACATTTGATGAAGAGCCATTGCCAAAGGATAGTCCATTCTTAGCATTAGACAATATCACATTAACATCTCACTTGGCAGGTTCAACGGCCGATGCATTTAAGAATACTCCAAAATTGTTTGCAAGTCGCTTCTTACAAAGTATAGAAGAATAGAAGGGAATGGTAACTTATGGCAATAATTAACAGCATTATTTCTTTAGGTGCGAGTGTCATGATGCCCATTATCTTCTTCATTGTAGGTCTCATTTTTAAGATGAAACCAGCTAAAGCGTTTAAAGCTGGTATGCTTGTAGGTGTTGGTTTTACAGGTGTATCAATGGTTATTAACCTTCTTTTAAATGCTTTAGGTCCGGCCTCAAAAGCAATGGTCGCACGTTTAGGATTACATTTAACAGTTACAGATGTTGGCTGGGCAACTGCTTCAACAATTGGGTGGGGATCTCCAATCATGCCTGTTGCAGTTGTAGGATTCTTAGTAATCAATGCTATTCTTTTAGTGTTGAATGTTACTAAGACAGTTGATATTGATATTTTCAACTTTTGGATTTTCCTATTGTTAGGAGCAGTAATCTATGCAGGGACTAATAATTTCTGGGTTGCTGTTGTTGCAGATTTGACACAACCGATAATTCAAAAGCAATTTCCAAATAAGGATCTAAAGGGAATATCGTTTCCACATCTAACCTGTATAGCTTGGATACCATTTGGTATCGCTGCAGATTGGATTATTGAAAAAATTCCTGGATTAAACAAGATTAACTTGCAGCCAGAAGCAGTTAATAAACGTTTAGGTACTCTGGGAGAACCAATTTCATTCGGTGCGATTATCGGTGTTATTTTAGGTATTTTAGCAGGGTATGACGTAAGCAAAGTTGTTACTTTAGGTATTAATATTGCTGCAGCTATGTACTTACTTCCAATTATGGTTGATGTTTTGGTTTCAGGCCTTGTCATGGTACGTGACCGTGTTGATGCGCAACTCAAGGAATGGTTCCCAAAAAGAAAGTTCTTTATTGGTATGGATACTGCGTTACTAATTGATGATCCATCTGTATTAGCAACTGGATTGTTACTATTACCATTTGCAATTATCCTAGCCTTTGTTCTACCAGGAAACAAAGTATTACCATTCGCAGATTTAGCATCTCTAATGTTCTTATTTGCTCTAGTTGCTCCATTCTGTAAGAGAAATATGTTTAGAATGTTGATAGCAGGTATTTTGATTGTGACGGTTGTATTTTATGCTGGAACATCAATTGCTCCAGAATTTACTAAAGCAGCTGTTATGAGTAATATCGGTTCAGTTAAGAGCTTTACAGCAATTACTAATATTGTTGGATCAGCTACAACTTGGATAGGTTGGATATTTATCAAATTGGCTGAATTGGTTCAAGGAATGTTTTAATTAAAAAATCATCGCTTATCTTTTTTGATAAACGATGATTTTTTTATTCTGCAATTGGTTTATGGCGTGCAACAAGTAATCCAGATATTGCTAATAATGTTGATAGGACAACAAGAATTAAAATAATTACATTCCAGGATCCAACTGAATTTTCAATAAATCCAAATAGCACTGGCCCGATAGCTGCTAATAAGTAACCGGCGGATTGAGCCATACCAGAGACTTCAGCGGTTTGATAAGGATTGGTGGTCTTTTCCGTGAAGAAAACAATGGCCATGTTGAAAGCTAGGCCAGAACCAAAGCCTGTGACGATAGTGATAATTGTCAAGAATACGGCGTTGCTGGTCGAAATTAGATATCCCAGTGGGGCAATGACATAGCCGACAAATAGCATAATCAACAGTGTTCTCATACCGTGTTTTCTAACGGACAAGAAAGGTACGATGAATGAACAAGGCAATCCACTTAGTTGTAACAGCGTCAGAAGGTTGCTGGCAAAAATAGTGCTAATGCCATGATTTTCCAAAACCGAGGGTAACCAAGTTATAAGTGAGTAGTAGACGATTGATTGTAATCCGAAAAATGCTGTAATCAACCAACCGAGATTTTGCGTCCAGACACTACGATAATTAGTTTTATGTTGGATGGTAGTAGTTTCACGATGATTGTATTTCAAATTAGGAACCCAGAAAACTAAAGCGACAATAGCAACGACTGATAAACTTGCCAGTGTCGTTTGCAAATTGACTTTCGTAATCAAAATACCTGATAGGGCTGTTCCAATTGCACCAATCAAGAGCATCGACATTGTGTAGAGACTAGTTCCCAAAGGAATCTGGTTAGGCAAGTGATCCTTAATTATTGCAGGGACGAGAACATTACCACTGTCGATACCAACTCCAGCAAGGAAAGTCCCAAGCATCAGAGCCCAAACAGTCGGGATAATTCTTAAATAACTACCGAAGATTAATAGAATAAAGAAAACAAAAATCGTCAATTCATTACCAATTTTTTTGGCAACTTTAACAATAATTGGTGAAATAATGGCAAAAGTAATTAATGGAATAGATGTAATTAAACCGGCCAATGATTTAGGAATACCCAGATCTTTTTCAATGGTACTCAATAATGGCGGAATAATAGTAATAGGAAGTCGCAAGTTGGCTGCAACCAGCATCATGCTGAGAAGAAACCATTTTTTATTGATTTTTCCTGATGACATCGTTACCTCCTTAAAATAAACACAATATTACAATTGTAAACTTATCAGGTTATTGTGACAAATATGGTTATGCGTTGAAGGATACCGCCTCTGGTTTCACGTGATTGCAGTTTCGAACTTCTCGTCAAATAAGTCAGTAGCTATAGTATGAAGACGGAATGTATATATATAATCTATTTAATGTAAAAAAAGCGTAAAAAAAATAGACTATTTTTAGTCTATAATTTTGTGATATAAGTTATATTTTCGGAAATTCAGAGTTAACTTTAGTGATTTTAATGATTATTAAATAAAGCTCATATTATAAAGAAGCACATCAATACATTAGCCAGAGGGTTCGAGGGAGTCGGAATGCCGTGCAGGTGGCGTTAGGTCGTAAGACCTTACCCCACCGATGTATTTTGAGATTCGCGTACTTTGCGAAGCTCAAAATCGAGGCGCGAGACCGTGGCTCGCACCGGTCGCATGGCTGTAGACTCCCTCGAAACCTCCGGCGGCCCCAAAAAGTCTAGTTAGACCATTTCTCAAAGAAACTGGCAGTAAATTCAATAAATTTATCACGTGAGACGTTGAAATCATTATCTTCGAGATACTCGACTAAACCAATCAATCCACCGACAATGAAGCTAATCATCAACTCAGGTGAATCCGATTTAGTAATCATCTTAATCAATGGATCATTTTGACTGGCTGGATCCTTACTCTTAGTTTTAACAATATCTTGCAAGATACTTCGAAATTCAGGGTATAGGTTAGCTTTTGTTTGGTACTGTGGTGAAATATGGTGAATGAAACTACTGTTTTTTTCCATAAAATCGGCTATTTGGTAGACGACTGTTTTGGCATTAGAAGTGTTATTGAGCAAGTCATCTAATAGGTATGAAAATACTGCGTGCAACAAAGCATATTTATCATTGAAATAACGGTAAAAAGTACTGTGGTTGATCAACGCTTCGTCACAAATATCACCGACAGTGATTTTTTCGAACGGCTTTTTCTGTAGTAAAGAAACCATTGCTGTGATGATTGATTTTTCTGTTCGTTGAGTTACTTGTGACATGTCGTTCCTCCTAAAGTACTTTAACGTTTTCGTAGCGTGTCATTAATGTGTTGAAATTATAGTCTTTAATTTTTTGAATGCTATCGTGACCATTGAAGAAAGCTGTTAAACTACCAGCAAGCATTAAATTCAAAGGTTCTTCAGTCATATTTCTGACACCGATAACTGGGACATTGTTAGCTATTGCATAGCCGCATTCCCACATTGTTCCTGAGTCAGGCTCTAATTCGTTTTCTTCTATTTTATAGTCTAACATTGCGACCACAACATCTGAAACATTAATATTATTAATATCATGTTTGTAAACGGCAGTTTGCCATTCAAATGATCCAAACTCAGCATCACTATATTCATCTTTACCAGGGCGGAAAATATCTCCGATAGTTGGGTTAGCTTCTAAAAGCTTTTGAATTTCGTCGAGACGCTTGATTTGATGTTCACTAAAAAATGGTCCGGCTAAATAAACACGATTCTTTTTTTCCATAGGTGTATGTGAGCACTCCTTTATATTTATAACGTGTGTGCCAGTCGATGTTTGAAAGGTTATTTAAGCATGTCGTTTCCAGAGCTGATAGTATTCATCTGCTGCGCGGAACGGTCCGAGCCAAAGAGCGGTCTCGAACCTCGGTTGAAGCCTTGCAAAGCCGGCAAGTCTCCAACGCGCCCGGTGGTGTAATTGCTAAAGCAATAACGCCACTTTCGCTGCTGATGAATGCTATCAGCTCTTCCAACTGGGTTATTTTTTATTAAATGTAACTTGCTTTAAACTTTGGACGGTGGTTACTACACGTTAGTTATATCTTAATTATACTGAAATGTTCGGGAAATGCTCGTATAAATAATTCTATATAATGACTTTTATTGTAATCAGTCATTTGTAATTGTTAATAATTGATAAGGTTGTAATGGTATTTTAACTACTATCTATTATTTTAAGGGAGATAAATTTCAAAATGGATGTAATAATCTCAAACAAGGTAAAATTAAATTAGTCGGAAGAACTGAGAATATACACCCGCTGTGGGTGTGGCGTTACGGCTTTAGCCGTTACACCACCGGGCGTGTTTGGAGACTTACCGGTCTGTGGTAAGGCTTCAAACCGAGGCTCGAGACCGTTCTTTGGCTCGAACCGGTCCGCATAGCAGGTGTATATTCTCGGTTCTTCAGACGGCATAATTAAACAAAAATATAATCAAAAAAATAAAATTAAGTTTTTTAAAAAAGCCTTTTCATTTTTTCTTTTAGATGATATAACACTTGTAGGCACGGAGGCATATGCTTATGAATAAAAATTTGCGGAATATTCGCGATGATAAGTTGAAGGTTAGTTTGCTCGCTATGTTGGGCATCTTTTTGGCTTTTGCTTTATTAATTTTTTAGGATTAAACGTGCTTATAGATGGGAAAAATTTTTGTAGTATTCTTAAATAGAAGACTAAACTAAGACTGAGACTAAATGAATAATTTAGTCCCAGTTTTTTAAACGGGAGATGAGAATTGTTGCATAAGCGTCAGATAGAAAATATTTTGTACGCCGGTGTAGTTGGGGATGCATTGGGAGTTCCAGTCGAATTTTCCAAGCGTGATTCTTATTATATTGATTCGATGACTGCGGGCGGAACGTGGGAACAGGCCAAAGGGAGTTGGTCGGACGATACATCATTCACTTTGCCATTAATGGAAAGTTTAACCGAAAATGGTAGTTACGATGAATTGATGCAAAAGTTCGAGAATTATATGTTTCACAACGAATATACACCTGACAATTTAGCATTTGGTATTGGGAGTGCCTGTGCTAAGGCGGTTAGAAATTGGTCAGTTAATCACTATCCAGCTTTGGAATGTGGAGATCCAAGCGTTGAGGCTAATGGAAATGGTGCTTTGATGCGCCTAGCACCTTTAGCAATTCATTTGGTTGATGAGATAGATTTGAACAAACGACTTCAATTAACGTATGAATACACTTGCTTAACACACCGCCACCCACGAGCAATCGTCGGCAGTTATATTTATTTAGAAATTTTACATGGATTATTAAATGGCCGCGCCTTGAGAGCTATTTTGAATTATTTACCTGAACAGTTGAATCAGGCTTTACGAAATCGACCAGACGAGTTGGCTGAATTACCTCAATATGATGAAATGTTCAAAAATAATTTTGGCATGACATTGCGCAAAGATATTAAATCTTCGGGTTATGTAGTTGACACATTGTTAGCTAGTACGTGGAGCGTCTTGGCCAGTACTAGTATTGATAAAGCTATTATTCTTGCCGTCAATTTAGGCGACGATACCGATACAATTGCCAGCATTGCTGCAACAATTAGCAGTTGTGAAAATTTAAATTATCATGTCAGTGATGAGTGGAGAAGTCAGTTACGAAATCCTGAACTTCTCAGCAAGATTATTGATCGATTCGCTGAAAAAGAAGCCTCTAGAGCACTTGTCTAGAAGCTTCTTTTTTATTTTGGTATTGAAGGATGGCCGCCTCCGGTCGTGCGTGATTGCAGTCCGCTATGGGGACCGGTCCGAGCCAAAGAGCGGTCTCGAACCTCGCTTTGAATCCTTGCAAGTTCGGCAAGTATCCAAAGTCGCCCCGTGGTGTAACGGCTAAAGCCGTAACGCCACCTTCACAGCGTACTCAATCGCGCACGACCGGAGGCTAAGTTTTTCGTTGATAAGTTAGTCTGGATAATTGCTTTAGAGATTCGGTCATGATTTTATGTATTTTGATTTTGAATAGTCAAATTATGTACTAAATTAATTAATCTGATGAATTCAAAGTTAAAAAATAAGCCCCAAGTTCATCAAACATATTATTAAATATGAAGATAAACTTGAGGCTTGTATTGTATATATCATTAAAAAAATAAATAGCTGGAGGTTTCGAGGGAGTCGAAATGCCGTGCAGGTGGCGTTAGGTCGTAAGACCTTACCCCACCGACGTATTTTGAGATTTGCGGTTTATGCAAAGCTCAAAATCGAGGCGCGAGACCTTGGCTCGCGCCGGTCGCATGGCATGCCAGACTCCCTCGAAACCTCCAGCGGCAGTGAACAAATACCAAAATCCTACTTTTCAGGTTGTATCAATGAGTTGTCTGAGTTTCCGAACCACTTCTTGTTGATCTTCTGTAGTTCACCAGTATTGGCTAAGTTTTGTAATCCTTTATCAATCTTAGACTTCAATGTCTTGTCGCCTTTTCTCATTCCGACAGCAAAGTCTTCGCCATCAAAACCACCACGGGTTACACGGTATGATGCGGGATCTTTTTCCTTACTGATGTAATAGCCAGCGTAAACACTGTCGATTAGAAGTCCTTGGATTCTGTTAGCATCAAGATCCATCAATGCATTATTGAATGAATCGTAAAGAACTGGTGTCTTGCCTTTGATGTAATCTTTCAGCATGGTTGGTTTTTCGTCTAGAAGACTGGCACCGGATGAACTTGTTTGAGCTCCTAAAGTTTTGCCTTGCATACCTTTAAATGTCGTAATATTCTCGGCAGTTTTCGTTACCAAAACTTGGCGGTTAGCCATGTAAGGTCTAGAGAATAGTAATTGCTTTTTACGAGCAGGTGTAATGGTATAACCGTTCCAAATTAGGTCAATTGTCCGATTACGAAGTTCTGTTTCCTTCATATTCCAGTCAATTGGTTGAAAATCAGCTTTGATACCATATTGTTTGAATACAGCTTTGGCTAAATCAATATCGTAACCAACTAATTTACCATTTTTCTCACGAAAACCCATGGGAACGAAGGTATCGTCAAGGCCAATGATGACACGGCCTCTTTTTTTGATGTGTGACCAAGTGTCAGTCGTGTTGGCTTCTTGAGCAACTGATTTTTGACTATTGCCGCAACCAGCTAGAGTCAGACTGAAGAAGGCTAATAAACTCAAGAATATAAATATCTTTTTCTTCATATTATTAATCCCCCTATGATTAATCGTTTAATGGTTTAACTTCGAGTAACTGATCGGCAATCTTTTTGGCAAAGTCGGGATCGTGGGTAATGACGATTTGAGTGATGCCGGTGTTTTTCAAATCAAGAATAACTTGAGCAACGGTATCACGTAAACTTGGATCCAACGCTGATGTTGGTTCATCGTAACAGAGAATTTCTGGTTTCATTGCTAAAGCTCGGGCGATGGCAACACGTTGTTTTTGACCACCTGATAATTCGAATGGATATTGATTTTTGAGACTAGTCAAACCTAATTGAGCTAGTAAATCAGAAACATTTTTTTCAGCAGTTTTCTTGTCTTGTTTTAGTACCATTTCAGGTGCTAAAGCGACATTTTCCATTACAGATAGATGAGGGAAGAGGTTGAAATCTTGAAAAACAACGCCGACAACACGTTCCTTAACTGATTCATCAAAGGGGTCAAATGATTTGCCGTTTAAAGTGAATGTTCCGGAGTCAACTCGTTCAAGACCAGCGATACAGCGCAAGAGGGTTGTTTTACCGGCACCACTAGGGCCAACGATACTGAGGATTGAATTATCCTCCACTTCAAGATTTAAATTATCTAAGATGGTTTTGCCATCAAAACTTTTTGTAATATTCTCTAATTTCAACATATTTTCTCTCTCCTAACGGTAATAGCTGAAGCGTTTTTCTAAGACTTTCAAAGCCCAAGTACAGATCAAAGTTAATAGTAAATAAATGACACCAACTAAGACTAGTGGAAGTAAAGTTACATCACGTGAACTGGCAATGTTTCCGGCTCGCAACAAGTCGCCCAATCCAATTACGTAAACTAAAGATGAATCCTTGACCAAGTTGATGACTTCGTTACCAATTGAAGGAAGCACAATTTTGACAACTTGAGGAATAATAATTTTTCTAATTGTTTGCCAGTAGTTCAATCCAAGCACCTTAGCACCTTCGAATTGACCTTTACTGATAGTTCCAAAACCACCACGGAATATTTCAGCAAAGTAGGCTGTGTAGTTCAGGATGAAAGCAAAGAGTGCGGCGTCATATCTTTCAAAAACGATATGTATGAATGGCATGTTTGGTAATCCGTAGAATACGAAAATTAATTGCAAAAGTAATGGAGTTCCACGCATGACCCAAATGTAAAATGATAATAACCAGCTGAGTGGTTTAAATTTGGAGCTGCGTCCGAGTGATACCAAGACCCCTAATGGCAATGAACAAATGATTGTCCAAAAGAAAACTTTTAATGTCATTGCTGTACCGCTTAATAATGACGGTAAAATCTCAAAGATATAATTCATCATAATTTTTTCTCCCCTTTGTTAAATATAAAAAAAGACGCCCGCTAGCAAATATGCTAGAGGACGTCTTGACGTGGTTCCACCTCGAGTTTGTCAGTATCTCACGATACTGACCTCAGGAAGTTATTGTAAAAAGGTTCGCAAATAAACAAAAAACCCTCTTAGTCAAAAGACTAAGAGGGCGAATATTCGCGGTACCACCTCTGGTTACTAATATCTCACGATACTAGACTCATGAAGTTACAATAACTTCAGCTGTAACGGGGCTACCGAAATGACCTACTTGTTTCAATCATTTAACTTACAGATGTGTTTCATCAAGGATCAGATCAACTCGCACCAACGTTGACTCTCTGGACTGATTTACTCGACTACTCTTCTGTCGTCGCTTTTTATATTTGTTTTAAAATGTTGAAGTTATCTTAATGCGGATTAAAACCAAAGTCAAGTCTTTTTTGTTTTGCCGCCGGAGGCTGGCAGTAATTTAACTCGCTATGGGGATCGGCGTGAGCCAAGGTCTCACACCTCGACTTTGAACTTTGCAAAGACCGCAAATTTCAAAGCTCGCCCCGTGGTGTAACGGCTAAAGCCGTAACGCCACCTCCACAGCGTGTTAAATTACTGCCAACCTCCGGCTATTTTATTAGCATGCTGCAATGTTAATGATATTTATTTACGGATAAACAGGTAAATTGATATTATATCAGTGAATTTTCTTGATAAGAATAAAATATTTAGAATTATTTTATTTTTATACACACCTGAATCTGAAGTTTGTAATCAATCAATAGCCTAGTTCAATTATATTTTTCCACTTGATGATCAACAAACTCGAATTGACCATATATTTAATAATTATAGAATGCTAAATATCTGAATCCAAAATACAAGAGCCGGAGGGTGAGAGGGAGTCCAAATGCCATGAAAGTGTCGTTAGAGCAGTGGTTTTCTGCTCTTACAACACTGACGTATTTTGAGATTCGCGTACTTTGCGAAGCTCAAAATCGAGGCGCGAGACCGTGGCTCGCACCGGTCACATAGCATGCGAGACTCCCTCTCACCCTCCGGCGGAAAATTTGACATAACATATACTTTATAATATATTGTTAATGAAAACATATTATACGACGTATAATATTGAGAAACGAGGAGATAATATGGCAATTCAAGTTTCGACTGAGATTCTTGAGGGTTCAGTTTTAGCTCTGTTGACCAAAGAGGATTACTACGGTTATGCGATTACTAGGGAAATAAAGAAAGTCTTTCCCATATCAGAATCAACTATGTATCCCATCTTGCGTCGCCTGAAAAAAGAGGATTGGTTGAGTACCTACGATGAGGCTTATGAAGGTCGAAATCGTCGCTACTATAAGATTACCGATCAGGGTCTAAGACGTTTGGATGAAATCAGAGGCAATTGGCAAGAATTAAAGGCAGCTACGGATGCTATCTTGGAGGGGAATAATGAAGAATAAAGCGATTGATACTTATATTGATGAATTTGAAATATATTTACATCAATTAAGTGATAAAGAAAAACAAGATGTGCTTGAATTTTATCGAGAATATATCATTGATGCTAATTTGCAATCATCAGATGCCATTATTAATGAGTTGGGAACACCAAAGCATTTGGCACGTAAGGTTTTGGCAGACTATTCGATTAAGATGTCAGAGGAAAATTATCAAAGTGTCGATAATGGACAGATGACAGGCAATCAACGTTTTTCCAAAAATTTGAAGATGATTGGCTTAGTTATCTTGGCGTTAATGGCATCACCAGTGGCAATTTTGATTGCTATTATCTTGATTCCATTAATTCTATTGTTCCTAGGCTTAGGAGTTCTGTTCATTCTTCTGTTCCTATTCATGGTTGCCATGTCAGTAGTTGGTGGAATTGGAGCTATATTTATCGGATTATCGGTAATGTTTCAATCATTTGCGACAACCGTTTTCTACGTTGGTGTCGGACTATTGATTCTAGGTGTCGACTTCTTCATCATTCCAATCATCGTTGCATTACTCAAATGGTTCTTCAGTGTCATCGTGATTTTCTTCCGTTGGTTAGGTAAAAAGATGCTACGTGGAAGAAAAACTCCAATGAAGGGGGAAAAAGAAAATGCGTAAGTATTTCGTGACAGGATTTTATTTATTGATTGCCGGTGGCTTATTATTGCTCGGTGGAATCCTAATGGGCGCCAATCGTTCAGTTGTTTGGGATCATGGTTTCAAAGTAGCCCAAGTTAAAAATGAAACTTATCCGTTATCTGACTTTGACAATATTTATGTTGAAGGTCGAGACACGGATATTAATATTAAATTCGGTGACCGTTATAAGATTCATATCGACGGTGATAAGTCTCAAGCTCCAACTTATAGTGTTAAAGATGGTACTTTGACAGTGACTGGCAGCAACAAAAAAGGTCGTATTGGTGTCGATGTTCTCGGACGTGAAAAGGTAACAATCACAATTCCAATGAATAAAACTTTGGACAATGTTAATTTGAGAACTGCCAATAGTAAGATTCATATTAGTGATGTAACGATAAATAGTTTGGTTAAAACGTCGAAAGACATGGATTATGATGCCGATATGTCCTTGAGCGATGTAACGGTTCATAACGCCGATAAAATTAATTTGTATAACGCTGATATGGAAATGAAAAATTCTAATATTACGAATCTTTCCTTAACAGCCAGTGCACATTCAGAAATTGATGCCGAAAATACAACATTGAAGAATGCCAATATCAACCTTGATCAATCAAATTTGGATATTGAATCATCTAATATCGACTCAATGAAGGCTTTTGTTAACCATGGTAAAGTCGAATTTGATAAGACAACTATGATGAATAAGAATCTTGTGAGACTCTTCAATACTGGTCGTTTTACCGGTGAAAAGTTAACTGTTGATGGCTTGAAACTCAGCACTGACAAGGGAATTGTCCGTTATTTTGACAAGAGTTATGGAACCAGTTTTGAAAATAAAACTGACGCTGCCAACTTGCTTGATGTGAAAGCTACTAAAGGAACTATTACAGTTAAGTAGATTAGGTTGTTGTAGTCATCTTTGTTATAATGGCGTTATCTATTGTGAGGGATATTGATGAATACTAACTTTAATCGAATATCTGCCATGGAAATTCGTCGTGAGGCTCATAGAGCTTTTCGAAAAGATATTAAAGGAAATATTTCTTTAAATGTAATTCCAATCTTATTGAGATTCTTGGCAGTGTTTTTTGGAACAAAACTTTATACTTCTTGGATGGCTAATCTGAACGTTAATTTGGCCGATCCAAATCAGACTAGTCAACGCTTATCTGAAATTTCGTCTAATATGGCGAATGATCCAAGTTCAGTTGATAAATATATGTTAACTTTGACACCACAAACAAGTGTTATCGTCTACGCGTTCATGTTTTTCTTTATCATGGCTTGTGTCGGAGTTTCCTATACAATACTTGATAAATTACGAAATCCAGATTATCAAATCAATGCATTGCGCGATAGTTTGCAGGCATTCTCGGGACGTTATTTCTTCCCAATGATTTTCATTACGGCACTGTTTGGACTGTTTTTAGAAGCTGGATTTATGCTATATTTCATTCCAGGTGTCTGGTTCCTATTGATCTTTTCACAGGTATTCTTAGTGTTTAAGGATGACGTTGAGGAACAACAAGGCAAGTGGTCATTGCGAATGGCATTTTCAACCTTCAGCCGTAGTTCAGTTTTGATGAGAGGATATAAGTGGACTTACTTTTCATTGTGTTTCGAATTTTTCTTCTGGGAAATTTTGAACGCTATGACACATGAGTTGTTGTCTGTTTGGTTACAACCTTACGAGCAATTGACGATGTCTGTTTTTTATCAAAAAGTGTTAGAGAATAATCAAAAAAATCAACAAAACTAATACGCAAAACTAATATCTTGGTCCCGATGAATATATTTTATTCATTGGGATTTTTTTGTTGTGTATTGAAGGATGCCGCCACCGGGTGCGAGTGATTTGGGCTGGCTGTGGGGACCGATTCGAGCCAAAGTACGGTCTCGAATCTCGCTTTTGAGCCTTGCAAAATCGGCAAGGCTCAAAAGTCGTCCCGTAGTATGAGTGCTTACGCACTTATACTACCTTCACGGCTAGCCCAATCACTCGCACCTGGTGTCTGGTTTTGTCTATAGACTGAAATGTTTGATTCGTTGTAACGGTGATATAAACTTTCAATTATTGATTAAACAGGTTCAGTAGTATTTAAAACTATGAATACTGAAAATTGAGTCTTGTTAATTTATCAGGTAAAAATATCTAGCTGGAGGTGGGCAGTAATGTAGTCTGCAATGGAGGTGGCGTTACGGCTTTAGCCGTTACACCACGGGACGAGTTTTGAAATTCGCGGTTTTTGCGGAGTTCAAAATCGAGGTGTGAGACCTTGGCTCACACCGGTCCCCATAGCAGAACTGCATTACTGCCCACCGGAAGCGGCAACAAAAAAAGAAGCTCAGCTTTTGCCGAACTTCTCTAATTTATCTATTTTCAACGAAGATATAATCGATAGCCTTTGCGCCGATTGTAATGTTGGTACCATCAGCTTTGCGGACTACTAATGAATTATCAAACTTCTCGTGTTTAATAATTTCTACAGTATCGTCGATTTCCAAATTCAAGCTGCCAAAGTATTGTAAGAAATCATAATTGTCAGACACTCTGACGATTTGAACTTTAGCGCCATCGGGAACCATGCTTAGTAATTTATCATCAGCGTCAGTTTCACCTTGACCGTTACCAGGGATAATTCCACCATGTGGGCAACGTTGCGGATGATCTAGAAAGTCGTTTAGATGGTCAACTAGGTCGTCATCTGAGGAATGTTCTAAGGCATCGGCGTTATGATGCACGTTATCAACCGGATATTTAAGCTTCTCATGCAAAAAGACTTCCCATAATCTATGCGTGCGGACTAGTTTTTCGGAAACTTTATTTCCCTTTGGAGTCAACACGATTTTGTTGTATGGGGAGTGAGTCAAATAGCCTTCACTGGCCAACGCATTCAACATTTCTGTTACTGATGGGGCGGAAACATTCATGATTTCGGAGATGCGTTTGTTAGTTATTTTGGTAAAGTCATAATTTAGTTCATATATAGTTTTTAAATAATTTTCTTTGTTAGGGGACAATTTTACAACCTTTCGCTTAACCTAATAATATTCTTAGCCTTTCTATTATAGCGCATATCATTCAACTTTGATAATGGATAATGTTAAAATATTCTCGAGGAGAGGAGGGGATATTTATGAGTGAACCAAAGCGTCGTTTTGACTGGTTCGGCTTTATTATCGGATTGATTTCTTTATACGCTGGTTATTTAGTTACTTGGTATCCATTAAAGAGTTTGTCAACTCTGGCCGTAATTTTTGGAGTCTTCGTTATTTTGCGTGGGGTCTATCAATTGTGGTTTGGATCACAGATGACACGTTTTCTAGGTGTTCGTAGCGGTTGGACGATTTTGGGAGCCGTTATTAATATTATTATTGGTATTATTTTTATTTCTCACCTGAATGTGGGAGTCGCAGTAATCGTCTATATGTTTGCCATCTGGTTCTTGATAGATGCGGTTTTCCAAATTTTAACATCACGTTTCTACCATTTCTTTGGAAAAAAGTATTACATTTTGATTGTGATTTTAGCTTGCTTGAACTTGCTATTCGCTATAATCTTATTATTCAACCCAGTTTTGGCCGGTAGTTTCATCGTCTTCATGTTGGCATTTTTCTTCTTTGCCACTGGAATTTCCGAAATTATCGAAGCATTTTAATTAAAAGCATTTTCTACGTTTAGGAAATTTGCTAAAATGTAGAAAGTGTTTATGCCGTCTTAGCTCAGATAGGTAGAGCATCACCATGGTAAGGTGGGGGTCGTCGGTTCAAATCCGATAGACGGCTTTTTATCTGTTTCACATAGTTTCACGAGTAATGATAGTAGCCCTTCAAGCGTTGATACTATAACGTTTGAGGGGCTATTTCATTTTTTTGCACAATTGCCAATTTTCATAAAAGTGCAAACGAGTTTGCATTTTCTTTGCATTTTAGAGTTTTAGAAAAGTTTCAAAAATATAGAGTGTGCAAACTAATCATCTGTAAACGTTGATTTAATCGGTTCTTTGCACGTATGACTGTTGAACCAGCAAGCATAAAAAAGATGCACAACAGATAAGCTTGAAATTTACAGATGAAAATGACGACTAATGAATATTTTTTTCAAACCTGGTATTTGAATCAATATTGGTTATTTTCGGTTGTTAGCGAATCATCAAGCTTTATAATAGTTTGAATCCAATCTTGTCCCATTATCTTAAGGTTTTCTTTTTGACCATCAATTTTTAAAATTTGATTATTCGTCAGCTGGACTTTGGATGAGTAAAGGATATCTTTAATGATTTTTGATTTTTCATTATTTTTTATATCAATACCCAGTAAAACTAAATCATTAAGAGTGTTGCCATCGTCTGATAATTGTATTTTATTATCGTTTATTTTAAAAATGTAGATTGTTATTCGATCACCAATTATATTTGTAAAGAGAGTCATTATTTCATCTCCATCATCAAATGGTTTAATTTGATGGTCGTCCATAATCCATTCGTTAGTGTCCATGATTAATTCCTACGTAAAAATAATTATATTATATGAAATCCGCTAACTGGTAGCGATATGGATAAAATTCATAATATGAAAAACAGTTGATATGATTTATAAATGTTAGAATAAAGTAGTTCCATTGTTAAATAGAGGGGATTTATTACTTTTTATTTAAAATAAATTAGTCGGAAGGTCTGAGAATATTCACCAGCTGTGGTAGTGGCGTTATGGCTTTTGCCATTACACCACCGGGCGAGTTTTGAGATTCGCGTACTTTGCGAAGCTCAAAATCGAGGTTCGAGACCGTACTATGGCTCGGACCGGTCCGCATAGCAGGTGAATGTTCTCAGACCTGGAGATGGCCTTGAGTTTAAACAAAAAATACACCTAGTTTTAAAAACTAGATAACACAGTTTGCAAAACTAAAATAAATGGTATTATTATTCAGTGGCTTAAATACGAACTGTAATTAACTCACTAATCCAACCATAGGGGGCGGGAGAATGTATCAAATACTGACTGATTCAGAATGCGATTTACCGCTAGCTACTTTAGAGGCAAGTAACGTTGCCGCTATCAGTTTTCATACGAAGATTGGTGATCAAGATTTAATCAACGATTTTGGAAAAAGTTATGATATCAATGACTTCTACAAACAAATTCGAGCTGGCATTATGCCAACTACGACACAGGTCAATGTTGGTGAATACTTGGAATTCTTTAAACCATATGTTGAAAGTAAAACACCAATTGTTTACGTCGGATTTTCTGGCGGACTCAGTGGCTCATTGTCGAGTGCTAATCAAGCTAGAGAGATATTGTTAGAAACTTATCCTGACGCTGATATTCGCATTGTTGATACGCTCGCTGCCAGTGGTGGTGAAGGTTTGATGGTTCTTAAAGCTATCAGATTACAAAAATCTGGAGCTACTTTAGATGAATTTGTAAAATGGTTTGACGAAAATAAAATGTTATTACAATCATGGTTTACAGTTGATAATTTAAATTATCTTTATCATGGTGGCCGCATTTCCAGAACCTCAGCCGCTTTAGGGACAATATTGCAGGTGAAACCTATCTTAGATGTTGATCCCGATGGTAAATTACGAATGGTTTCTAAAACGAGAACGCGCAAGAAATCATTGTTTGAACTAGCCGATAAAACGTTAGAAGCAATGAAGAGTGACCCAACACAACCGGTGATTGTCACGACAAGTGGCGATTACGAAGCTGCAGAAGTTGTCAAAGCACGGATTATTGAACATATTAGTACAGCTGATGTTCAAATTTATCCGATTGGTATGACAATTTCTAGTCACACAGGATTTGGTTGCGTGGCAGTCTTTGCTATGGGTGATGAACCAAGAAATTAATGTTAAATTCCTCCCCGATTTAACGACTTAGAAATAAAAAAATGAACGTCTAACAAATTGTTAGGCGTTTTTATTATGCCGTCTCCAGAACCGATAATATTTACCCGCTATGCGGACCGAACCGAGCCACAGTGCTGTCTCGCCCCTCGGTTTGAAGCCTTA
The DNA here is from genome assembly GCF_036246245.1 of Companilactobacillus muriivasis. Classification (NCBI taxonomy): domain Bacteria; kingdom Bacillati; phylum Bacillota; class Bacilli; order Lactobacillales; family Lactobacillaceae; genus Companilactobacillus; species Companilactobacillus muriivasis. The sequence continues at coordinate 78,533 of NZ_BTTQ01000004.1, read as the reverse complement.
CCAAAGACAGGTAAGGCTCCAAACACGCCCGGTGGTGTAAGAGCTAAAGCTCTAACGCCACACCCACAGCGGGTAAATATTCTCAGTTCTTCCGACTAATTTGTGTTCTTATATTAGAGGGCTAATTCAAAGTGATGGGATATTTTATGTCTTTTATTTTTTAACTGTATAGACCATTAAATACATTAATAGTGATGTAAAACCTGATTTGACAATATTTTAGAGTAGCGTAATAATTTTCATAAATAATTTATTACCATATTTATAACAGATAATAATTATTCTAAATTAATGAGGGTGGTTTAGTTAATTATGTTAAATAAAAAGGGAAAAGAATGGGCTTTATCATGTGTTGCACTTAGTGCAGCTGTACTTATGGGAATCAGTACTACTGTTCAAGCAGACGCAACTAATAATGGGGATACTGTTAATAATTCGATTATAAAAACACAATCTGTAAATAATGGTCAGCAGGCAGTAACTCAAGCTGCCAATACTGTTCCTCGGGATGGTGGTCATGTTTCAGATGATTATTCGGCAGCTAAGAATCAATTGGGATATGCATCTAATTTCCATATTTTTGCTAACGAAGCAACTTTGAATACACATACTAATGGTAATTTGGCTGTTGGCCAATTATATGGGAATGTTAATTTTGGTACGAATATTAAAGATGGCGGACTGGATAAAGAAGTCTCATATATTCAGACTCCAGAAATATTTCTAGTAGTTCTTTCGTAGAAAGTGGAAATACACGAGAAAATAAGGTTGTTTTTGGTTTTGACAATGAAATAGACCTTTCAGATGCCAGTCGTCCAAAGATAAATAATCAATTTTTGGATCATCTTAAAGAAGGAGAAGTTTACCAAGACAAGGATAAAAATAAGCCATATATTGATATAAAAGGTTATCTTAGTGGTGATATGAGCGCTAAATCAAGTGATTTAACAAAGATAAATCCACAAAGAAAAGTTACTAATGATGATTTTAAGGATCCAAATAAAAGAGAGATCAACTTAGAGAATTATGAGGATACTGATGATAATCATACGGTAATTGATTTAGATCCAACTGTCCTTACTCAAGGCACACCGCTATATATTTATGGGTTATCTTCACAAAAGGGTGGAACTAATATTATCATTAATGTTGATACTAAAGGTGAAAGTCCTTATGACGTCAACTCCCCAATTAAATTGATTTATACTGATGGGAAGGGAAATGATATTAAGGACCGGCCTAATCAAGAAACTGAGTACTTTGATGATAACCATATATTATGGAATTTTTATGATAGTACAGATACAGATAGTGACGGACTTTATAATGGTGAAATTAATATCAATGCTACTTTCCAGGGCAGTCTTCTAGCACCTAGAGCAACTGTTGACGTTCACCAAAATTTAGATGGCAACATTGTTGCTAACAGAGTAATTATTAATGCAGAGACTCACAGATGGGACCTGCAAGATGATTCTAAAATTGAAACTGATTTTGACCACGTTGTAACACTTCCTGGGGAGCTAGATAAAGAAGAAGTAGAGAATCCTAATATTGATCATCCTGATGAAGAGGATGACAACGATGTTGACCCTGATACTGGTGGATTAGTTGATCCAGATGATAATGAGGGTGAAGAGGACAAAGATACCGATGACGGTAATGAAGGCGAAGAAACTGGAAATACTACTGAACCTGAGGAACCAAGTACTGGTGAAGAAGACAAAGATACTGATGACAATGAAGGCGAAGAAACTGGCAACACGACTGATCCTGAAAAGCCAAGTACTGAGAATCCTGATACCGAAAAGCCAAGTACCGAGAAACCAGATACTGGAAAGCCAGGTACGGAAAAGCCCGGAACTGATGACAAAGATGACAACGGCAATGAAGAAGGCAACGGTACCGATGAAAAGACCGATGAAAATACTGATGGTGACGGAAATATAATCACTAACGGTGGTTCTGAAGGAACTGATCCCGGTACTTCTGGTGATTTGAATAATGGCCTATTACCAAATGTTGTTGGTAAAAATAGTGACGTATCTCAAACACCAAGTACGACATCAAACTCTGGTTTATTGCCACAAACAGGTGCAACCACAGGTATTCTAGCAACAATTGGTGGATTGATCTTGTTAGCCTTTGGTTTGGTTTTGAAAGCAACACACATTAAGAAAGAAAATTAAATTTCATAGAAATCAAAAAATCGTAACAACCATTAAATTCGGCTGTTACGATTTTTTAGTGATTATTTTTTCTTTTTAGAATTACCATTTAACAAATATCTAATACCCGGAATCAAATTGAAAATCCAGATAATTACAACTGATAAAATGCTGACAACGATGTAACGCATGAAAGTGGCTGCCAATCCGCGGACTGCCACGTGATTAGTGAACCAAGGTTCCACATATAGAATCAGGAGGTTATGAATTAGATAAACTCCAAAGACTAATGGTGATAAGAATTCAAAAGTTTTAATTGTTGTAGGTGATTTAATGCGACTGCCCCATTTTTGCAAAAGAATGAACGCTGCAACTGACATGATGGGGATGAATATTGAAGTGACATAGTAACCATTATTAACGTCATAAATTTGAGGAACGGCAGTGGAAACGTAATTACCAGCAACTCCAGAAATTAAGAAAATTAGAATTAGAACAATATTATTAGTGTTTTCGACTTTTACCTTAGTCAATAAATATCCAAGAATAAAGTAACCTGTGAAGCCACCAACTAAGAAGAAATTAGCGACTGGCGAAAGCTCTAAGATAGTTTGCATGTCTTTAGGTAGAAGTACTGCTAACGATGGTAAAAGTGAACAGGTGACAAGCCAGATACCTGTGACATAGACTAACATCTCAGTTGTCGCATCTTGCACGAAGGTTTTAATAACCGGTGACAGAATGTAAATTCCAATTAGGGGATACATGAACCAAAGTGTTGGAGATGTGGGATGATAGAGAATCGTTTTTACAACGCTGAAGACATTGTGGAAAGACAATGAATGGGCGTAAATTCCAACTACGATTGGCGAAATGACCGACCACATAATAAAAGGAATCGTAACTCGCGGAATTCGTTGTTTCCACGTATAACTAAGCGAAGTAGTTTTTTTACTATTTAGTAGCAACGAGCCAGAGATCATGAAGAAAACTGGCACACTGATATGGGCAAAATAATTAAGAATTTTAGTTATCTGCCACTGTCCCGTACCGATATTTTTGATGGTATCGATTGCGGAAACATGAATGAAAATGACCAAAAAAATAGCGATAACACGAATAAAATCGAGATAAAAAATCCGGTGATTTTTGTTCATTAAGAAATTCCTCCAAATGCTTCCGCCATCGAATATAAGAAACAAAGTCGCTGTGGAACCGGCTCGAGCCAGAGTGCGGTCTCGACCCTCGGTTTTGAACTTCGCAAAGTACGCGAATTTTACACCACTACCACTGCAGACTTTGTTACTTACATCCGATGGCTAGAGTATTAAAAATTGCGATATATATATTTTCTGGAAATATAGGGTGATAAAAGTTTAAGAATTGAATAAATTTGTAAAATTTGTCCAATCTCTAATTTAGCATAATCAGATTATAACCAGTTAAATTAGTCGGAGGAAATGAGGTTAGTCCACTGCAGTGAAAGTGGCGTTAGGACGGCGATTCTTGCCGTTCTTACACCACCGGGCGTGTTTGGAGACTTACCGAACTGTGGTAAGTCTTCAAACCGAGGGACGAGACCTTGGCTCGGCCCGGTCCGCACAGCAGTGGGACTAACTAACCTCATTTCCGGAGACGGCACCCTTTAATAATAGTTGAAAACCGACTGAAAATGAAGTATTAGCGTATGATATAATGACAAAGTAAAATTATTGATTGGAAGAAGTTATTATGCGCGTAGGAGAATCCCCAGGGACTGATTTTGTTAGATATTTAATTTGGATTGCATTTTCGATTGGAACATTGATGTTGAAAAATAATGCTGCCAACCAAAAAGGTCTCGATACACCTGTGGTCATTGCATTCTTTGTTGTCGGTTTGTTCACATTATTTTTGATGATTAGAAAATATGTCCGTGAAGAGAAGTCATTTTCAGACACAGCTGATGGTTTTGTTTATTCGTTAGTTTCGAATATCGGACTAGTCAGCTTGATGATTGTTATGGTTTGTTTGTTAAGAATCATGGTGAGTTATTTGCAAGTTACTGGTAAATTACCTAGATTTGCTAACGATGATGTTTTGAGTTCAGACCAGAATGTTTTTCTATTTAATATGATTGCTAACGTCTTTATCGTAGCGGTTCAACAACAGTTAGTTCAGACAGGATTTTTCTTTAACTACTTCTTTAGAAAGACTTCTGCATACAGCGCTGTTATGGGAATCATTCTCAGTGGTGTCGTTGGTGGATTGATCAGTTTACCAGGTTCACTTTTCCAATTCATGATGATGATGGCCTTGGGCTGGTGCTATGCTTTAACATACCTATATACAAAAGATGAAAAAATGGCTATCTTTGTTGCGATGGTCAGTGCCGCAGTTGGTACAATTATTATTTAAGTTAAATTATAGTGAAATCAAAAGAGGCTATATCCAGTTTTTTAGTGGATGTAGCCTTTTATAGTTAAAAGAAGATGATGGTATTAATGGATCTTTCGGATAAGATTAAAATTTGTAGAAAAGAAAATAAAATGACGCAGGAACAATTTGCACAGAAACTTAACGTTTCTCGAAAAACAGTGTCCGGATGGGAAAATGGTCGAAGTTTTCCAGATATAAAAACACTGGTAAATATAAGTAATACTTTTGATATTTCTTTGGATAATTTGTTAAAAGAGGACAATACCATTAAGCATTACCAAACTGAAGTAGCAAACAATCGAAAAAACAAAAAGATTACCGTCATTCTATATTTATTTCTTTGGATGAGTTTCATTTTGTTATTAATCCAGTTTTTAAGTAATTTTAAATTGCCATATCATGTGGCGATTATTTCGCTTTTGATTTTTCTGATTATGTATGTAATCACTGGTCCAAATGCTCATAAAGTTAACTCGTTTAAGAGCCTTTTTGGAATTTTTTGTTTTTTTATAGTTGTATTTGTAATTAATATGATTTTATTTGTGGTAACCGGTAATTTAGAAGTAGATGCAGATCCATATTGGAGTATGGGAATTATAGTTGGCGCCTTATTCATTGACTTCGTGTTAAGTGTATCCTTGTGTATTTTAGTATTTCTTGTTCCAGACAGACTGCTATCAGATTTTCGCTTGTTAGTACATAGTCACAAGTAATTTTAACCGTTATAACGAAGTACCTTAGTCATGTCTTAAATAGTGAGACCCCACTGTCTGCAAGGGTAAGCTTGTATAGATTACCAATTAAACTTAACTTGAAGTTATACAAGCAATAAATTTGGTGGGAGGATTCGTTATGGGTAATTCTAAAGTACAAAGCGATGTTATTGAGAGTAAGAAAATTATCAAATCACTATATGAGTTAATAGTTCAGAGAAATGATTATAAAATGGAACATTCTCTACATGATATTACAGACGTTTTGCTTCAAGTGGAAAAGACTATCGACAGCAGTAAATATCCAGAAAGATTAATCAGTAAATTGGTTTCATATATTTATAGCATGGGTCCAGCACATAAAATATATTTTCCCAAAGATCAGGAAAAATTAATTGATAATCTGGGAGTTATTGCTCAGAAATCAGGTAATACGGGACTTTACTATGCTAGTTTTGATACTAAAGATGATTTTTTTAAAGGCCTTTAATAGAGTTGAAGATACAAGGTCATAGAGAAAACAAATATTTAATTATATAGATAAAAAATCCCAATGTAATCATTAGATTGATTGCATTGGGATTTTTAGTTGTTTGGATATGTTGGGCTTTATGGTAATTGTCGATAAATCATTCAAATATTCGGAAGGCTTACTCTCAGCTCTGAAAAAAAGCTAATCTATGGTTCTGAAATCAAATTAGCTGGTTCATGACTCAACAATGGTGAAATTTCTCTATCAACACATAACGTCAAACTATGCATAGCACGCGTACAAATTGTATACAACACATCAGTACTGCGTTCGTCTGGATAGTTTGTTGCTGAAACATCATGTCCGATAACAGCGTCGAATTCCAAGCCTTTAGCCAAGTAAATCGGTAATACGAGAATACCCTTTGGAATGGAACGATAATCAGCATCAATCAAGGTAATAATCGATTCGTCACTGAAATGGGTATAAATTTGTTCAGCTTGAGCTTGATTACGAGTCAAAATCGCCACAGTATCATATTTTTTATTCAACTCACGAGCAGTATCTTTCAAACCTTGATAGTAATCGTTGTTGTCGAAAACTTTGATAACTGGGTCTTCACCTTGACGTGAGAAAGCTTTGACCTCATCGCCATTTGGTAACAGTCTTGTCGCAAAGTTAGTGATTTCGGCAGTTGAACGATAACTCTGGTTGAGTGTGATAGTTGTGATTTTCTTTTTACTGAATAATTCGTTGACTTCGGTTACTAAATCTTTTTTACGATAAGAACTCGTCAAGACATCTTGAGCACGGTCACCCAACAAAGTCATTTTGGCATTTGGAAAAGCGTGGGAGATGTATTTCAACTGTGCCATCGTGTAATCTTGAACTTCATCAATAAAAATATGTTGAATAGCATGGTTGATGCCATCATCAGTAACTAAGTCACGCAAGTAAAGTACGGCGACTGAATCGCTGAGGTTAAGGTTATGGGACTCAATGTGGTCGTCAATTGATTCAACCATTGTCTGCCAAACATTGTTAGGCACAAGGTCTTGATCCATTTCATTCAATAGGAAAGAGTATTCCTTATAAGGATTGAAGAAGTAGTTATTGACCAAGGCATTGTAAATTGGAGCGTAACGTTCACGCAAGAATTCTTCGGCAATGATATCACGTTGGTCAGCGGACTCTTCAATGTTGTGATCAGTGATAATCTGTTGAAAATCTTCGTCAGACAAGTTATCAATTTCAGCTTGAACCCAATCTTTATTGCGGTCGTTGTGAATTCGTTTTTGTAGTCGTTTAATCAAGACATTTTTTGTCTTTAAGAAACGGTCAGGGATGTGATAAGCGTGATTGACGCGGTCGTAAATTTCCGAAATCTCTTCTTTAGTAAAGAAAGGTTTACCGTCAAAGATAACATCTTCAAAGTGGAGAATGTGTTCAGGATGTGATTCTTCAAGTTCAGACAATTGGTCGAGAAATTCGCCGCTTTCTTTTAATAGACGGATTTTAACAGTCGTCTCTGGTAAATTACGTTCATCTTTTTCATAACGTTCAAAAAGTGTTTCCACGTGCACACCAGTTAGTCGTAGAGAAATAAATTCATTCAATGTAACTTGACGCATATTTCTTTCACCCAAACTTGGTAAGACTTCAGAAATATAGTTACTGAAGAGTTTATTAGGTGAGAAGAGGACGATGTTGTCCGCATTCATCGTTGAACGGCTATGATAGAGCAGGTAGGCAACTCGTTGGAGAATAGCAGATGTTTTACCAGAACCCGCCACACCTTGAACTAATAGGACGTCAGAGTGGGTGTCACGGATGATAGTATTTTGTTCACGTTGAATGGTTGAAACGATATTTCGAAGATATTCATCGCTGTATTCGCTCAAAACAGATTGGAGAATTTCATCCCCAACCGTTTCGTTAGTATCAAACATCGTTCGAATGTGATTGTGGACAATTTGAAATTGACGTTTCTTCTTCAAATCAACTGTTGTGGGACCGTTCGGAGTTTGATAATGTACTTTTCCTAAGACACCATTGTAATAAATTCCAGAAATTGGAGCCCGCCAATCATAAATTAGAAAGTTTCCATCATCATCTTGAAGTGTTGACGTTCCGATGTAGAGTGTATCTTCTTCGCCATCTTCAACGATATCGATTCTTCCAAAGTAAGGTGAGCCTTGAAGGTTCTCGAGTTTTAATTTGTTGTTATTTAAAATATTTTCATTTTCAACGGCCAATTCAACCAATTGCTTCTGTTGTTGAACGGAAGCGTTAGTTTCCATTTGGTCATCGATTTCAGTAGTATTAACTTTTGTATTTTCGCCGTAATTACGTTCAATTCGGTGGGTTTCTTGATGAGCTTGAGCGATACTTGCATCGACACGTTCAATTTTTTTGTCAATCTTTTCAGCGACTGCATTGACACGTTCTTGTTCTTCTTGTTTAGATTGATTGATCGTCATTAAAATACCTCTCGTTGACAATTTGTCGATTTTTAATTATGCTAATAGCAATTAGAGTACATTAAAGCATAGACATTTTTGAGTACTAATTCAAGTAAGTTGGTCCAGAGAATAACTTCCTGTCTGAAAAAGTTATCAACCTTGTTTTAGGAAATGGTATGGGTAGTCACCTTATAACTTTGAGTGGTAGAGTAAAATCTACAAAACAGGTGGCACCACGCTAAAGCGTCCTATTATATTTTTACATATAATAGGGCGCTTTTTTTATAGCAAGAGAGCTATTATACCACCTTAAAAATATCTTTGCATTTAATGAATCCAGGAGGAAAAACATGAAAACAAATACAATTTTAACTGGGGACCGTCCTACAGGTAAGTTACATATTGGACATTATTTAGGCTCATTGAAGAACCGCGTTAAGCTTCAAAACGAAGGCAAATACAAGATGTTTATCATGATTGCTGATATGCAAGCTTTGACAGATAACGCACGTGACCCTGAAAAGATTCGTAACAGTTTGATTCAAGTTGCACTCGACTACCTTTCAGTCGGTATTGACCCAGCTAAAACTAATATTTTAGTTCAATCACAAATTCCAGCTTTGAACGAATTGACAATGTACTACCTTGACCTTGTAAGTGTTTCACGTTTGGAAAGAAATCCAACTGTTAAGACTGAAATCAAACAAAAGAGTTTCGGCCAAAGTATTCCTGCTGGATTCTTAACATATCCTGTCAGTCAAACAGCTGATATTACAGCATTTAAAGCCGATACAGTTCCAGTCGGTGATGACCAAGAACCAATGATGGAACAAGCTCGTGAAATCGTTCGTACATTCAATAACACTTATAACGTTGACACATTAGTTGAACCAGAAGGATACTTTCCACCAAAGGGCCAAGGAAGACTACCTGGTATCGATGGCAATGCAAAGATGAGTAAGTCATTAGGCAACTGTATCTACCTATCAGACCCAGCAGACGTTGTCACAAAGAAAGTTATGTCAATGTATACTGACCCAGATCACGTACACGTTGAAGATCCAGGTAAAATTGAAGGCAACACAGTCTTCACATACTTAGATGCTTTCGGTACAGATACAGAGAAGATTGCTGAATTGAAGGAACAATATCAAGCTGGTGGTCTAGGGGATGTCAAAGTTAAACGTTATTTAAATGATGTATTACAAGAAATCCTTGAACCAATTCGTAATAGACGTGCTGAATATGAAAAAGATATTCCTGGCGTTTATGACATTCTTAAAAAAGGTAGCGACAATGCCAACGTCGTAGCTAACCAAACACTGTCAGAAGTTAGAAAAGCAATTGGTGTTAACTACTTTGATTAGTTTTTGTAATGCCGCCGGAGGTGGCAAATAAATTCTGCCTGCTGTGGGGACCGATTCGAGCCAAAGTGCGGTCTCGAATCTCGCTTTTGAGCCGAAAACCGCGTCTCAAAAGACGTCCTGTGGTGTAACGGCTAAAGCCGTAACGCCAATTGCACTGCTGTTAGAATTATTTGTCACCTCCGACTAGTGTATTTGGAACTACGGTTTATATTTTTAATATATTTGATAATGATAGAAAAATGTTTAATAGTTCGGTATGTATAACTTTAGTTATATTGTATCGGGCTATTTTTTTGAACTTTTTTGAATTATTCACTGTATTAAAGTAATGAGTTAAACAATATCCAGAACAATGAACGGAGGTTGCCAGTGATTTTTGTCCGCTATGGAGGTGTTGTTAGAGCTTTAGCTCTTACAACACAGGACGTTTTTGAGACGCGGGTTTCGGCTCAAAAACGAGGGTCGAGACCGTACCTTGGCTCGAGCCGGTCCCATAGCAGACAAAAATCACTGGCAACCGGAGTGGCCCCAGTAAAACGTTTTCTGAAAACAAATAATAAAATTTATGAAAATAAATCAGGGTTAACTCTTGATATTGTCAAGAGTCGGGTGTAAGATGTCATTTGTTCTTAAAAAAGAAAAAGTTTTTTTAAATAAAATGAGGTGAATTTATGGACGATTATAATTTAATTGGTTTTGTGATGAAATATACGTCAATCAAACGACGAATCGCATCCGGTTATTTGAAGGATAAGGGGCTAAATGCTTTTGAAGGTATCCTCTTATCAATCGTTTATAAAAATAAATCTTGCACTCAGGATAAAATCGTTGAAATCACTGTATCCGACGGTGCGATTGTTGCCCGTTCATTGAAAAAACTTGAGAATTATGGATATGTCTTACGCAAACCTGATCCCGATAATGGTCGACGAAAGGTCGTCATGATTACCGAGAAGGGTGAAGAGCTTTATGATAAAGTTCGTCGTGACTTTCATGCGAGCAATGAAGTGATGTTTAAGGGTATTACTTCTGAGGAACAAGCACAACTGGAGAGTATATTAGAAAAGGTTTATAGGAATTTAGACAGCATCGAGATACCTTCTAAATAATTTTTTGGAGAAGAGGATTTACAATTATGCCTAGTAATAAAGCAATTGTGGATGCACACGGCAAGCCATTTAACCGTAACTTATTGGTTTTGGTATTACTTGTTGGTACATTCTGTACAGTTTTAAACGGTACAATTTTGACAACCGCATTCCCAACATTGATGAAAGAATTCAGTGTTACAACTTCAGATGTTCAGTGGCTAACAACTGGATTTTTGATGGTTAACGGTATTATGATTCCGGTTACTGCTTGGTTGAGCAATAACTTCAGTACAAAGATTTTATATATTATCGCTATGTCGACTTTCTTAGTCGGTACAATTATGTGTTTCACAGCTCCAACTTTCGGAGTTATTCTTGCAGGTCGTTTGATTCAAGCGGTTGGTGTTGGTATCACAATGCCACTTATGCAAGTTGTTATGTTATCAATTTTCCCGGCTAACCAACGTGGTGCTGCCATGGGACTTGGTGGTTTGGTTATTGGACTTGCTCCTGCTATCGGACCTACACTTTCAGGTTTCATCATTGATAACTGGACATGGAGAGATCTTTTCGGAATGATCATTCCTATCGTTATCCTAGTTTTGATTCTAGCTTTCTTTTTTATGAGACCTGTTATTCAGACTCATCGTTCAAAGCTAGATGTTCTTTCGTTGATCGAATCAACAGTTGGTTTTGGTGCCATTCTTTATGGATTCTCATCAGTTGGTGACGACGGTTGGGGTTCATTGACTGTTTTAGGTTCAATCGCAGTCGGTATTATTTTCATTCTATTATTTGGTTACCGCCAATTACACATGAAGACACCATTCTTGGAATTACGTGTTTTCACAGAAAAGAAATTCGCCATCGCCGCCGCTTTGTCATCTGTTACTAACATGGCAATGATTGGTGTTGAAATGGTTCTTCCACTATACCTACAAATCGTTAAAGGCATGTCAGCTTTCCATTCAGGTTTAACATTGCTACCTGGTGCTTTGATGATTGGTATCATGAGTCCAATTACTGGTAATGCTTTTGATAAATATGGACCTAAAGACTTGGCACGTATGGGTATGTTCTTGTTAACTGCCGGTACAATTCCATTTTTGTTCCTTACAAAATCAACACCAGTGTTCGATATCGTAGTACTTTACATGGTTCGTATGTTCGGTATTTCCATGGTTATGATGCCTGTTACAACTGACGGTATGAACGCTTTGCCATTCAACTTGATGAGTCATGGTACAGCCGTAAATAATACTGTTCGTCAGGTATTCAGTTCAATGGGTACAGCTATTTTGGTCAGTGTCTTGACTAACGTTACAAACAATTTGAAACCAGGTAAGGCAATCCTTACACAAACACCACTTAAATATAAAAACGACTTTTTCAACGCTACTTTGAGCGGTTATCATGCTGCTTTTGCCGTAGCCATTCTATTCTGTGTCGTCGGTTATTTGATCAGTTTGTTAGTTACAAACAGTTCTAAATCAAAGACTATCGATACTGATACATTGAAGAAAACAAGATTGGCAGGTGAAGAATAATGGTTCTTATTTCTATTTTAGTTTTTGCGATATTAGCTTATTACTTCGCCGTTTTCTTGAACAATAAGAAAGTCGGTTACACATTATCATTCACCTTCATTGCTTTATTCATCGTGGGATTGATACTATTGGTTTCCAACGAGTACAATCATTTCGGTATGGAAAAAGTAGTCAGTGAAAAGACTTATCAGATTCAATCAGTTCAAAAAGGTTCAAATCTTCTATTAAAGAAAGAATTAGGTACTAAGGGTAAGGAAGATGTTTACATTTACCGTACACCTGAAACATCTAATAAGAAGAAACCTACAACAACTAAAGTTGATTTGAATGTTACGAACAAAGTTAAGACTGGAAATTATTCAGCCGCAACTTTGGAAAGAAAGACAACACGTTGGGAATATAAGAACGGATTTTATTCATTCTTGTTCGGAATTTCTGACAATAACAAAGAATTCATTAAGCAGACAAATACTTTTAAAGTTGGCAATGATTGGTTAGTTCTAACAACTACACAAGCAAGTCAATTGCAAAAGAAGATGAAGAGTAAAGCTTTCCAAGCACAGATGAAGCAAGAAGGCGCAACTTACGTTAAAGCAGCTGTTATGAAGGCCATGAAGGCTAACCCTAAGATGACAGCAGATGAACAAAAGCAAGTTACCCAACAAGCTGAAAAAGCATTTAAGGCTGAAGCTCAAGCTAAACTTATTCAAGAGATTAAAGCTCAAAAATAGTTAAATAAGGTTCAGAATTCCTAGCATATGGGAGTTCTGAACCTTATTTTTGGATTTATATTGATTATTAATGTTAATGAACTATATCGTTTGTCTATACTCTGGAATTGAAGTAATAAAATTTTATTAAATATAATTAGCCGGAGGTTTTTGAGGGAGGCAGGACAGCAGTGGTAGTGGTGTTAGAACGGTGATTTTTCCGTTCTTACAGCACAGGACGTCTTTTGAAATTCGCAGTTTTTGCGAAGTTCAAAAGCGAGGGTCGAGACCGTTCTTTGGCTCGAGCCGGTCCCACAGCAGACCTGCCTCCCTCAAAAACTGGAGGCGGCTGCTAGAAAATCTGCTCTGGTGCCTTCAATATTTTCTTGATCTGCACTCGATAACAAATAATTCCACATATCAACCAAATTAGATCAACAACTAAGTCCCAGTAAATCAATCCATGACCAGTAACAACATAACGGATAGTCTGTGAAAATGGGAAGAAGTAACTGACAATTCGTAACCACTGTGGATATTTTTCAACCAAAACCAATGTTCCAGCGACAATGGTTGTCAAAGCACCAATCAAGTTCATATAAAAGTAAGGATTGTTCATCTTCCAAGCGGCAATGGCAGCTAAGAAGCCAACAATGATACCTGAAATAATGATGAGTGGAGCTATTGCGATGGATCTAAGTAGTAGGGCAATTGGAGCCTGTAAAAGTTCTAAGATAATTAAGTTAGTAATTATTAAAACCAGCCCAGCTAGAGCAGATGTGAGAATTTTATCACCCCAATATTTGATTGAGAATGGACGATTAACTACCAACTCACGGTCGATTTTTAAAGTTCGATCCATAACAAAAAGCTGGGAAATACTGGACATTGCTAAGGAACCACCGGATAAAGTTGTTGTGGCGATTGCGACTGACCAATTGAAGGTGTTTGTATACTGAGCGTTGATTAAGACTAATAGGCACAGGTTAATCATTGGAATCAGTATGAAATATACAAAACGTGTCTTCCAATTTTGTAAATATGATAATGAAGAAAATTGAACTTTCATTACATCAACCCCACATTTCCGGTCCGTTTTGCGATGAGGATCACTCGATTAGCGACGAACCATGTTATGACAACCCACAAAATACAACTAGTTAGAAAGGCCAAATAATTGAAGCTTGCAGGTTGATTAAGTAAGGCATGTACTGGTGCTGAAATAGGTACTAGCCATTGAAACGGAGCTAGAATTGGCTTTAAAACAGGTGCTGTTGAGAATAGTCCAGATACTAATAATAAGGGGATTGTTACCAACTCTTCATAAACGATAGCATTGGTTGTTAGTAGGAAAAAGGCAGCGATTAGAAAATCCATCAATGATGCCGATACCCATAGAGCTAGGACTAAAAGGACAATTGACCATGATAAATTGGCATGATTGACTCCGAGAATAATTGCTAGAAGATATGAAATCGGAAAGGCCAATAATCCAAAACTAGAAGCAGGTAATAGTAATGCCATCAGAGAAATTCGACTGTCAATTCTAGTGTTGGTGATGTAAGGCAAAGTGCCTTGAAAACGTTGGAAACCAATGCATCCCGCAGAAGTTGTTGCTGATGACCATAAGCCAAACACGCCACTTCGTAACCATAGACTAGGATCGTTGAGATTATGCGTTGAGTACGCCATTACAAATTGCAGTAAGAAGATTGAAACGGTACTGGAGATTGTCAGCCAAATAAAATATTGATTAGTTGCGTAAATTTTTAAATGAAACCAAAAGAGTCTGATAAATCTCATAATTAGGGCCTCCGCAGTTTTGGTGCAATGGCCAGATATGATTCTTCCAGAGTTGCAGGTCGGTCAATGTGATGTACGTCAGATTGCTTGATAAAGTCGGCAACTGTACCAGAAGAAAAGATTTTTCCAGCACCAATCAATAAAACTTGGTCGGCCAAGGATTCGATTTCACTCATGGTGTGACTAGTTAATAAGATTGCGACGCCTTGGGATGCCAATTGCTTGATGATCCGATGGATTTCAGCTGAAATTTCAACGTCCAGTCCAGATGTAGGTTCATCTAATAGCAAAAGCGGTGGATTGCCTAATAATGCACGAGCAATGTGTAATCTTTGTTTCATACCACGAGAGAAGAATTGAACTTTTTTATTGGCAACATTTGTTAATTCGACTAGGTCTAATACGCGGGCAACTTCAGTATGTTGTTCTTTGCGTGGAACTCGGGCTAAATCTGAAAAAAACATCAAATTGTCAGCCGCACTAGCACGACCGTAAAATCCTAGTTCACCACCGAGGACAATCCCAACTTTTGAATCGAATTTATCTTGGTAACGATTGATTCCGTTGATGATAACTTGACCGCTGGTAGGGATTAAGTAGCCACCGACCATCGAAACGGTAGTAGTTTTGCCAGCACCATTTGGTCCCAGTAGAGAAACTATTTCGCCAGCGTGAATATCAAAACTAATGCCATCAACAGCTTTGAAGTCGTCCCCGTGCGATGGAAAAGTTTTGCATAAATTTTGAACAGAAAGAACAGATGTGATAATAAGCATCCCCTTTAATAAGTAGCTGGGAAAGCCCAGCTTGTTGAGTTAATTATAAGGTTTGAAAGTGATAATTCAACGATGAGATTAAAATTAGACTAATTTCATTACAAATAATCACATAAAAAGGAACCGATAATCTTGTTTCGGTTACCGATTCCTTTATTGAATACATTATGCAGGAACGTATTCGTTAGTAGCGACACGATACATCTTGACGCCATCGACCATAATATAACCGTCGGTTCTCCAAGTACTGCCAGCTGGTAGAGTTAATCTGAGCTTTTTACCTTGAGAATCATAAACGGCAGTTTTAGCGCTTAGGTGAACTTTAGCTTTAGCGGCAGCAGGGGTAAAGACGGTAGCTGAATCAACTGCCAAATATTTATCACTAGCTAAGCGATAGTATGCTTGACCATCAATAGCAACTAATTTGTCATATTTCCATTTAGTACTTGGATAAAGTTTTTCACTAACAGGAATTCCTTTATCGTCAACCAGTTTGAGTGGAACGTTGTGAGTGATAAGGATACCTGTCTTAGTTGAAGCAACAGCATCGTAATCGTTAGCCTCGACAAATTCACCGTCAGTTAGGAGATAGAATGGTTTGCCGTTGATAACTGTTGTTCCGTGAACGCCGATTTCAGTTAAATCTGGATCGTTGGTCAAAGTATGGATAACGACTTCTTCACGAGTTGGAGCAGGGTGCTTTGTCTTTAAAACTGGTTTCTTAGCTGGTTTTACGGCAGGTTTTACAGATGGAGTTGTAGATTCAGCAACTGGTTTTGTGTGAGGTTTTGCAACTTTTCTGTATTTCAAAGTAATTGTCTGTGGGTCTTGAGTATAGGCACCCTTTAGTAGTTTAGCTGGACTAGTTAACTTGTAGCCATCAAGTCTACTGTCAGCTGCTAAATCAAAGGCTGAACCAATCTTGGTACCACTAAGAGTCTTAGTTAATGGAATGCCCTTCTTTTTCATAATTGGAGTTCCAGTGGAGCTGACATATTTAATAGTTACGGTTGGGTGAGCTTGCCAAATGAGTGGTTGGTTAACTGTTGTGGCCGATTCAAAGTAGGTATTACCGACATTTTCTTGAATCATAGAGCCTTTAGTAAACCCGTTGTGAAAGCCATAGTTACCATAACTCAAGGTTTTTGCGGTAGGGTCAGCGTTAGTTAAAGTAAATTTGTCACCGCCATCGCTTGTTAGGTTACCGTTCTTCAAGTCAGCGCTAGTAGTTGAACCGGAATAAGTGTATTGCGGTGCTAGATCCACGCCACTAGGGTCGAGAAACTTTGGAGCAGTAAAGCTAATTGGTTCACCATCGACAGCGTAAACTGGAGTTTTGTCAGTAATAGTGTTGCTGACGGCATCAATCATGACACTCTTGCCAGTTTCAGTACCTTTCAAAGGTGAAAAATCGCTGATAGATGAGTTGTCGAATTCAATCATATTGAAACCTTGACCATTGTTGGCAAACTTGTTAATTGTTGGGGCCACTTCATCCAATTCTGCTTGAGTAATACCGTTAGTATCGGTGTTACCTTCCAAATCTAGAGTACCGGCCACGGATAAATCGAGATTGCTGATTTGGCTGACGTCAATTTCTTTGGCAGTTGAATCACTGAAGTTACCAGCTAAGTCCAAACTAGCTAATTTGATGCCTTCCAATGGAGTTAAATCAGGGTTGGCTTTTGGATCAGATGCTAGGTTAACTTGAACCCCAACTGTTGATTTGGCAGGTAAGAGTGTTAGATATTGCATACCATCGAGACTTTCAATTGGAGTACTGTCTTCATCAGCAATATAAGCTCCAGGTACAGGGGATGATGTTGGACCATTTGGGTGAGCTAATTCATAAGAGTTCATTGATACAAGTAAATATCCACCTGTGTATGATCTGATATCTCCAACAGTTAAGTTAGAAGTGTAAGGAACTTTCAAAGCAAATTTTACCGCGCTCTCCAAATTAGGATCAGTAAATGTGATGACCGTATCATTAGTTACATCACTAGGGATGGCAAATGGAGATGTGGCTGAACCTGTGGTTGCCGTGGTAGTTGTTGTCGTAGCTGGAGGTGTGGTTGCAGTTCCGGTTTTGGCGGGAGTAGTTGTAGTTCCAGTAGGAGTAGTCGTTGATGCAGGCTTTGTTGACGTAGATGAGCTAGTTGTGGATCCGCTAGTAGTTGATGCTGTCGTAGTAGAACTTGTTGTGGCAGGAGTTGAACTAGTTGTTGCTGGTGTCGTGGTTGTGGAAGCAGTAGCTGTTGTTCCAGAGGTTGAGGCAGTTGTGCTAGTAGTAGCTGGTGCTGTAGTTGTAGAGGAGCTTGTTGCGCTCGTACCTGTAGGAGTAGGTGTTGTTGCAGTAGAAGAAGTTGTTGTAGTTGAACTAGCTGTCGCAGGTGCAGAACTAGTAGAGGCTGGCGTTGTGGCTGTTGTAGTTCCGGTAGCTACAGGTGTTGGACTGGTAGTAGCTGGTTTTGTAGTTGTGGAAGAACTGGTTGTGGTACCAGAAGTTGCAGGTGCAGAACTAGTAGTCGTTGATGCTGTAGTTGTAGGAGAACTTGGTGTTGTAGAAGTGGAGCTAGTAGCAGGAGTAGTAGATGTTGCCGTGCTTGTTGGAGGAGTTTCAGCGGCTGTAGATGTTGGTGCAGTTGTATTAGAGGAACTTGTTGTAGTACCTGTAGCCGCAGGAGTAGGACTTGTTGTAGTCGCAGTTGGCTTGGTTGTAGCACTAGTGGCTGCTGTTGTAGTTGAACTAGATGTAGTTGGTGTCACTGTGCTGGTAGAAGCTGGCGCCGCTGTTGTTCCTGTACTCGTTGTGGTTGTGGTGCTCATAGTTGAGCTAGTTGGCGCTGAAGTTGTTGCGGTCGTTGTAGGCGTGGTGCTTGAAGTAGTAGGAGTGCTTGTCGTTGAAGCGGACGTCGTGTCAGCTTTAGCGGTTTGTAAAGTCGTGGCTCCAAGAATCATGGCAGAAAATAACGAAACACCTAAATATACACATTTTTTATTTAATAACATTTTATTCATCCTTCTTTGTTTTAAATTTGCCCCTATATTAGTTTCGAATTGATCAAAACTGATAATAGAAGCGCTAGACAAAGTGGACGACAAAAAAACGTGAGCAAAAAAGCTATTCTAATTGGCTTTGTATGAATAGTTTTGTAAGCTAACTATGGAGCTGTTGAAAGAGTCGATAGTATTCACCTGCTATGCGGACTGTTCCGAGTCAAAATGTGGTCTCCAAACTTGCCCGGTGAATACTATCAGCTCTTCCGACTAATTTGTTGATTATTGATGTTTTAATGTGTTCTATAAAACGATTTGATAAGTCCGTTAAATAAACAGTAATTTACGTTATTACAATGAATTTGTAGTGGACTTAATTATTGAATATTTAGGTAAATGCTCGCATTTTTTTAGATAAATTGGACATATATAAATGAGGTGTTTTAGTTCAAAATATAATAAATAACGCATGATGCTAGTTAATAACTCGTTACAAACATTTCATAGTCTAAGATTGCTTATATTAAATACGTTTGAATACTTTTACATTTAACTAGCACCACATGTAATAATCAGAAAAGAATATATCAATACAATTCAAGAAGAGGTGTGATTGTGGAAAAAATATTTGAAGTTAAAAACTTGTCATATCAAGTTGGAGAAACCAAGATTTTAAAAGATATTAATTTAGAAATAGAACAAGGAAAATATTTGACAGTTGTTGGTCCTTCCGGAAGCGGAAAGAGTACTTTTATGCGAATTTTGGCATCAATGATCAGTGCCACAACTGGTGAAGTATTGTTTCATGGCAAAGATATTGCCACATTTGAACCAACTGAATATCGTCAAAAAGTTTCATATGCTTTTCAACAGCCAACACTTTTTGGAAAGACCGTTCGAGATAATTTAGCTTTTCCATTTGAAGTTCGTAAACAGGAATTCGATGAGGCAAAGGTTATTAAATATTTGGAAATGGTCAATCTCAGCCAAGATTATATCGACAAGAGTGTTAATGACGTTTCCGGTGGTGAAAAGCAGCGGATTGCATTGCTACGGAATTTGCTTTTTCAACCAGAGGTGTTGATAACTGACGAAGTAACCGCTGGTTTGGATACTGAAAATAAGGCGATTGTGCATAAAATGTTGAACGAATTTAACGAACGTGGCTTAACAATTTTACGAGTAACCCACGATGAATCAGAAATTGAAGCATCGACAGATAAAATTACGATTAAAAATGGGGTGTTGCAAAATGTCTAATTTAACAGTTTCCAATTCCACCTTAATGTTAGGATTCAGTTTGGTAGTTGTGGCGTTGATCATTGGCTACGTTGAAAAATTACGGATAGATAAAGATATTATAATTGGTGTTATTCGCGCCATTGTTCAGCTTTCAATTGTTGGATATGTTTTAAAATTTGTTATCAAAGCAGATGATAATTGGCTAACGTTAGCCTGCTTTATCATCATCGTAATCAATGCGTCATGGAACGCAGGCAAACGAGGTAACGGAATTCCCAAGGCATTCCAATCCTCATTGCTAGCAATTTTTGTGGGAACGACAGTCACGTTAGGAACATTAGTTTTGACCGGTTCAATCAAATATGTTCCTGAGCAAATCGTGCCAGTGACAGGGATGATTGCCAGCAATATCATGGTCGCCATCGGACTTTGTTACCGCAACATGAAGCAGACTTATACAGATAGACATCAACAAGTTTTGGAAAAGTTAGCTTTAGGAGCTGATATTAAGTTAGCGTCACTAGATATTTTGCGAGATTCAATCAAAAGTGGCATGCAGCCAACAATCGATTCCATCAAAACATTGGGATTAGTCAGTTTACCAGGGATGATGTCAGGCTTGATTTTTGCGGGAGTTGATCCAGTAAAGGCTATCAAATATCAAATTATGGTGACATTTATGTTATTAGCATCAACAAGTATTGGTTCAATTATTTCTTGTTATTTGGGATATAAACAATTTTTCAACGATAGAAAACAGTTACGTGACGAATAATTCATTGAGTATTTGGTTGGCAATTTATTTAAAAATTTTGTGTAAATAAGTTGAATAATATAGAAAATTAATTAGTCGGAAGGGATGAAAATATCCACCCGCTGTGGGTGTGGCGTTATGACTTTAGCCATTGCACCACCGGGCGTGTTTGGAGACTTACCGGTCTTTGGTAAGGCTTCAAACCGAGGATCGAGACCGTATTTTGGCTCGAGCCGGTCCGCATAGCAGGTGGATATTCTCATCCCTGGAGACGGTTAACTTTCAACCTTTATAAGGAATATTAAAATAGACCTACTATACAGGTCTATTTTTTTATATAATTGATACAATGGGATGTGATGTAGATTTGAAGTTAGCAGTTATAGAAATTGGATCTAACTCCATTAGAACATCAGTGTATAGATCTTCAAAAAAGAATCGTTTTAAGACTTTGGATCGTTGGCGTGAGCCTGTTAGACTAGGAAAATCAATCACTCAGAGTCGGCTTTTGACCAATGATCAAATTGAAGAAACAATTGATGTTTTAAAGAAATTTCAAACTCGAATTGAAAGATATCAAGTTGACCGAACGAGTTTAATCGCTACGGCCGCGGTGCGAATGGCTAAGAATCAAGATCAATTGATCTTCGCTGTTCTTAAAGAAACTGGCTTACAGCTAGAAATCATCAATGAAAAAGAAGAAGCTTACTATGATTACGTTGCCGTCAGAAGTACGATGCGTATCAAAGATGCTTTAATTGTCGACGTTGGTGGCGGTAGCAGTGAAATCAGTCTGGCTAATAAAGGTCGTCTAAAGCATGGCTTGAGTATACCGATTGGTGCTATTTCAATTTCGGATTTATATTTAGCGAGTGATCCAATCAAGGAAAACCAATTACAAGCAGCAAGAAAAGATATCAGTCAACGTTTAGAAAGTCTCAATTGGATGAAAGCCCCAGCAACATTTGTTGGCTTAGGTGGGACATTACGGGCTGTGACAAGCATTTTGAATCGTGAAGGCAAAAATAAAAAGACCCTACACAATTCTGTTATTTCGCGTGACCAAATTGATGAATTATTTAATCAGTTGATTCATACCTCTTTGGAAGAAAGAAGTCAGATCAAAGAGTTGAGCGATGGCAGATATGAAGTCATTTTAGGTGGAATTTTGATAATATCGGAAATTATTAAAAAAACCCCCTCTAAGGAAATTCGTTTTTCGAACTTCGGTGTTAGAGAAGGTTATGTGTTTAACTATTTCCACAAAATGAATCTTCAGGATAAACAGTAATTATGCACGACTTGGGATAGTCTTTTGCGCAGTAGCGACAATATGACCATCCATCTTGTGTAGCAATTCATTCATCCAAAAACCATTTTCCAAATCAAGATTGTCATCCAGAGCAAACACCTTGAGTACATAATCATGGGTTTGGTCGGGTGGATAAGGTCCATTGTAACCAGTGGCCACATCTTTAGGACCATTGAGTAATGGGCTGGCAGAGCTATTCTTACCTTGCACGATTGGAAGAGTCGCCGTTTGACTGAAATTCTCAGGTAATTCAACTTGAGAACTAGGGATATTTGCGGCTGTCCAGTGAATCCATTCAAAACCACAAACAGGGATTGAATCAGGATCGGTGAAAGTTAAGGCAATAGTTTTTGCGTCTGCCGGAATATCTGATAATTGAATTGGGAAACTGATAATAGGTTTCCCATTTTTTATATCGTCAGATGAAGCATATTTGCCATATTTATCAGGCAAAAGGTTATTTGGTAGAGATACTGTTATTTCCATATAAAAATCTCCTTATATTGAGGTATAAAAATGAAACGATTAGAAATTAATGAATTACCTGAACTTATTGTAAAGCAGGTCGAAAGTATTGAACAACAATATAATAAGAAAATAGAAATCTTTGCGAACTACTTACAACAAGATGTTTTAACGCTAGATCAAGCTGACCACAGCATGGCTGGCGATAAAATCAAAGTTACGATTACTAATGAAAAATACTCAGAATTTGTTTTAAGTCATGAATTACATCATATTGAACTAGAACTTTCTGACGAACCAAGCATTTCATCAGCTCTAACAACTGGACAACCAGATCGTGATGGCCGAGTTTTAGCATTCGCTAATTCAATGTTTGAAACGCTTGAACATGTGACAGTAGTAAAACGTCAAAAAGAAGACGGCACTTATACTGATGAAATCAAAGCTGAATACTTAAAAGGTATTGAAGCTGCATTGCATCCAAAGGTTGAATTAGACCGTGCCAATATGCGTTTCTATCGCACATTGATCATGTTAGACGGAATTATTTTTGGTGAACATAGCCGTGATACCGAATGGCAAGAAGATTTTGCAGTGTCATTCAAGTACGCTAATAAATTGGCCAAGATTGCGGAAGATAATGACCTTTCAGTTCCATTCCAATTCCGTCGAGCATTAGTTAATATGCTAGATGCTTACAACGAAATAATTATTTCTAATGGCTATCAAGGATTGCACTTTCATACATTCTTGAATATCACACCAGTTTTGTCAGCACGTCAATTGCGTTTGAGCTTAAATCAAGTTTATCAAATCAAGCATTCTGAATATAAAAATCGTGCTACCGGTCGTGATGGATTTGCTTTGATAGGACTTAATGATGGTCAAAGTGTCACAACCTTGAATTTGGATCCTGAAAAAGTAACCCCTGAATTTTATAAGACATTTTATCAATATACAGTTGAAGAAGTGTTTAAGGAACAGGGCACAAAATACTTGATACGTTAGGTTTCGTGCTGCATTCGATTGTGCGTGATGAAGTCTGCTGTGGGACCGGCGCGAGCCAAGGGCTCGAACCAGTCCGCACAGCAGGTATAATTTTCTCGCTCACTCCGGCGGCAATATATAGGAGGAAGAACCTATGTCCGATAAGATTGAAGAGTTTAAAGAATTGCTAGCGCAAGCTGAGTTTGTAACTTTTCTAACTGGTGCTGGTGTATCTGTACCATCAGGGATTCCTGATTATCGTTCAAAGAATGGATTGTACAAGCGGGAGAAATATGACTTTCCGCCTGAATACATGTTGAGTCATGACAATCTGGTCAAACATCCAGATATTTTTCATGACTTTGTTATTCATAATATGTACTTTCCAGAGGCTCAACCAAATATCATCCATACAAAAATGGCCGAGATCAGCAATCAAAAGGGTGCAATCGTCACGCAGAATGTTGATAAGTTGCATACCAAAGCTGGTGCCAAAAATGTCGTGGAATTTCACGGCAATTTATATGATAATATTCACTGCTTAACATGTGGTAAAGAATTTGATTATCAAGATTATTTAAAAGATTATCGGCACCATGAAGACAACGGAATAATTCGTCCCGGAACAACAGTTTTATACGGCGAGAATATCAATCCAGTAAACTTTCAAAATGCGGCACTAGCAGTACAAAAAGCTGATCTATTAGTGGTCGTAGGAACAAGTTTTAAAGTTTATCCATTTGCAGGTTTATTGGAATACAGTTCACCGAAAGCTAAATTGGTCGTCATTAATAAAGAAGATTTAAACTTAGATTCATCAATTCTGGCAATCTCAGACGATGCCACGAATGTGTTTTCACAGATATAAAAGTGGAAAAAGTAAATTAGGCAGTTTTCTATTTTTATTTAACGTGTGTGGTGCTAGTTAATTGGTAATAATTGAATGTAAAATTATTCAAATGTATTTATACTCAGACAACTCATAGATTATGAAATATTTGTAATAAGCTATTAACTAGCACCATGCTTTATTCAGTTATTTGTTACGTTTAATTAATCTGAATATATAGAAAACAAATAAGTCGGAAGGAATGAGAATATTCACCAGCTGTGGGTGTGGCGTTATGGCTTCAGCCATTACACCACCGGGCGAGTTTGGAGACTTGCGAACTGTGCAAGGCTTCAAACCGAGGTTCGAGACCGCACTTTGGCTCGTACCGGTCCGCATAGCAGGTAAATGTTCTCATTCCTGTAGACACCCAGAAGTAACAAATATAAAAAAATGCTATACTTAATATCAATTTAGTAGCGGTGGAGGTTAATATATTGACTCAAGAGAAAAAGACTTTTTACATTACAACACCCATTTATTATCCATCAGGAAAATTAACAATTGGGAACTCATATACAACGATTGCAGCGGACACATTGGCTCGTTACAAGCGTAATGAAGGCTACGACGTTTTCTTCCTAACAGGAACTGACGAACATGGTCTCAAAATTGAACAAAAAGCTGAAGAAAAGCACATGCAACCTAAGGAATACGTTGACATGATGGCTAAAGGTATCAAAGAACTTTGGAAGTCATTGGACATTTCTAATGATAAATTTATCCGTACAACTGACGAATATCACGTTAAAGCTGTTCAAAAAATTATCGAACGTCTAATTAAACAAGGGGATATTTATTTAGGAGAATATTCTGGCTGGTATTCAGTTGACGATGAAGAATATTTCACTGAATCACAAATGGCCGAAGTTTATCATGATGCTGACGGTAATGTTACTGGTGGTAAAGCTCCTTCAGGTCACGAGGTTCAACTTGTTAAAGAACCTTGTTACTTCTTTAAAATGAGTAAGTATGCTGATCGTCTTTTGAAGTATTACGAAGACAATCCAACTTTCATCGAACCAGAAATTCGTAAGAATGAAATGATTAATAACTTTATCAAACCAGGTCTTGAAGACTTGGCAATTTCTCGTACAACTTTCAACTGGGGTGTTAAAATTCCAAGCAATCCTGAACACGTTGTTTATGTTTGGGTCGACGCTTTGTTGAACTATATCACTGCTCTTGGTTATGGCAGCGACGACGAGTCACTATTTAACAGATATTGGCCAGCTAATGTTCAATTCGTTGGTAAGGAAATCGTCCGTTTCCATACAATCTATTGGCCAATTATTTTGATGGCTTTGGATATTGATCTACCTAAGCAAGTCTTTGGTCACGGTTGGTTGTTGATGAAAGACGGTAAGATGTCGAAGTCTAAGGGTAATGTCGTTTATCCAGAAATGTTAGTTTCACGTTATGGTCTTGATTCATTACGTTACTATCTAATGCGCGCAATGCCATTTGGTAGTGATGGTGTCTTCACTCCAGAAGATTATGTTGATAAGATTAACTACGATTTAGCTAATGATTTGGGAAATCTTTTGAACAGAACGATTTCAATGATCAACAAATATGACGATGGTAAGATTATCACTGTCAAAGCCGCAACTGATTTGGATAAAGATCTTGAGAAAGCTTACGCTAACACATTGACTGACTATCGCAATCACATGGACAAGTTTGAATTCCCAGATGCTTTAGCTAGTGTTTGGTCATTCATCAGTCGTGCTAACAAGTATATTGACGAAACAAAGCCATGGGTTCTAGCTAAAGACGACAGTAAGAAAGCTGAATTACAATCAGTTCTTGGTCACTTGGCAGAATCATTACGTTTGATTGCTTTGTTGATCAGTCCAGTTATGACACAAGCTCCAGTTAAGATGTTTGCTCAATTGGGCTTGGATTATGATACAGATAAGTCACTTGATTTTGGTGAGACAGTTGTTGGTAAAACTGTTACTACTAAGCCGGAACCAATCTTCCCACGTCTTGATACTGAAGAAGAAGTTAAGTATATCAAGGATAAGATGGCTGAAGAACAAGCTAAAAATGGTAGCGGCAAGTTGAGTAAATCAGCCCAAGCCAAAGCTAAAGCTCAAAAAGAAGCCGATGACGAGTTCCCTAAAGAAATTGAATTCGATGACTTTGCCAAAGTTAAGATGGTTGTAACTGAAATTTTGGATGTTAAACCAGTTGAAAACTCAAGCAAGCTATTACAATTTAAACTTGATGATGGAACTGGCGTTGATCGTCAAATTCTTTCAGGAATGCACAAGTTCTACCCAGATTACAAAGAACTTATCGGTAAGAAAGTTCTTGCAGTTGTTAACTTGAAGCCAAGAAAGATGGTTGGCGAATGGAGTAACGGAATGTTGCTTTCAACTGAAATGGGTGACGAAGTTAAACTAGCTATCGTTGACAATTCACACAAAAATGGAGCTATTTTAGGCTAATGAAAATTTTTGATACACATACACATTTAAATGACGAGGCTTTTGCCGGGAAAACTCAACAATACATTGATAATGCTAAAGAGTTGGATGTTGTTGAAATGGCAATCATCGGTTCGAACGAAGAATTCAATATTGAAGCCATTCGTTTAGCTCAAAACTATCAACCTTTACATGCGGTAATTGGCTGGCATCCTGAATTTGCTAAGGAATATAACGAAGAGCAATTGGTTAATCAAATCAAGCTGCCCGAAGTAGTTGGAATTGGTGAAATTGGACTCGATTATCATTGGGAAGAGGATCCAGACCCTAAGATTCAACAAAAGGTTTTGATCCAACAATTGGATGTGGCACAACAATACAACATGCCAGTGTCAATTCATTGTCGAGATGCTTTTGATGATATGTATCGAATTTTGAAAGATCATGATATGTCAAAATCTGGTATTATCATGCACAGCTTCAATGGAAATCTTGATTGGCTCAATAAATTCTTGGATTTAGGTTTATGGATTTCTTACAGTGGAGTGGTTTCTTTCAAAAACGCTCCCGAAGTTCAAGAATCTGCTAAGAATACGCCACTTGATCGTTTACTTGTTGA
This sequence comes from Companilactobacillus muriivasis, assembly GCF_036246245.1. Classification (NCBI taxonomy): domain Bacteria; kingdom Bacillati; phylum Bacillota; class Bacilli; order Lactobacillales; family Lactobacillaceae; genus Companilactobacillus; species Companilactobacillus muriivasis. Next base: position 51,303 of record NZ_BTTQ01000004.1, on the reverse strand, counting down.
AACTGATGCACCATATTTAACACCAGAACCATATCGTGGTCGTCCAAATCAACCAGCATATACGCGTTATGTTGTTGATGCCATTGCCAAATATAAAGGTATTACACCCAATGAAGTTGCTGAACATACATTTAACAATGCTCACAAAGTGTATAATCTATAATTATGAAAAAAATAAAAGAAATTATTGTAGTTGAAGGTAAGTCCGATACGAATCGTTTGAAAGACTGTTTTGGCGATGAAGGTGTTGATACGTTGGAAACAACCGGTTCAGCTCTGAGTGAAGAAACAGTTAAACGAATCAAGATTGCTCAAGCGAAACGGGGCGTAATTATTTTTACTGATCCCGATTTTAACGGTAATCGTCTGCGGACTATCATTCAAAAAGCTGTTCCTGATGCTAAACAGGCCTTTTTACCGCGTAACAAGGCTGTTCCCAAGCATAGTGATGGCAGTTTGGGGATTGAACACGCTAAAGATGCTGATATTAAAGCCGCTTTAGCAGCTGTTTATACTCATACCGATGAAAAATTTGCGGAATATAATCACGCTGATATGGTCAACCTAGGTTTGATTGGTGAACCAGATTCTCACCAACGTCGATTAGCAGTCGGTTCCGAGTTAAAAATCGGCTATACGAATGCCAAACAATTTTTGAATCGATTAAATATGTTTCAAGTTGCTCCAGCTGATTTACTAGCTGCGGTTAAAAATTTTGATAAAGGAAGTACTCATGACACAAAATAGATTAAGTATTGCTGATCCTATTCGCACGAATGACATTTTGCGTAAATATAAATTACGTGCAAAGAAAAGTTTAGGACAAAATTTCTTAACCAATGAAAAAGTTTTGGACGCAATCGTTGATGCCAGTGGTTTAAAGTCTGATGAAATTGCAATTGAAATTGGACCTGGTATCGGGGCTTTGACAGAAAAGTTAGCTCAAGTATCTGAACACGTTTATGCTTTTGAAATCGATGATAAGTTGATACCAGTTTTGGCCGATACATTGCAATATTACGATAATATTGACGTAATCAACCAAGATATTTTGAAAGTTGACCTCGACGAATTCGTTAAGGAAAACAATTTAGAAGGCAAGACTATCAAAGTTGTAGCCAACTTGCCTTACTACATCACAACACCAATCATGTTAAACTTGATTGAAAGCGACTATCCTTTCCAAACATTAGTTTTGATGATGCAAAAGGAAGTTGCCGAACGTATTACTGCTAATCCGGGGCACCGTGAGTACGGTTCATTAACAATCGCCGTGCAAACACAAATGAATGCAAGAATTGATCGTATCGTCGGTAGTAAATCATTTATTCCTAGACCAAAAGTCGATTCAGCCGTGGCTGTTTTGGACAGATTGCCTAAAGAACAAATCGATATCGAAGATCCTGAATTCTTCAACAAGTTAGTTCGTTCAGCTTTTATGCAAAAACGCAAGAGTTTAATGAACAATATGCTAAATTGGTTAGGCCGTACCGATGAAAATCGTGAAAAAATTAAAAAAGTTTTTGAAAAATGTGGAATTGCGGAAAACGCCCGTGGTGAGCAGGTTTCAATCGAACAATTTAAGCAAATGGCTATCGAATTTAGCAAAAAATAGATTACAAATATATTATTTTATTGTAATTTTCAGTGAGACGTGGTAAAATTTCACTCCTAAGGAGTGATTATTATAATGCCAACATCATTGAAGACAATTAAGAGTCGTTTGGATTCACACTTAGGTGAGAATTTGACCATTGTCGCACAAGCAGGTCGTAAAAAGGTTGTCCGCCGACGCGGAACTTTATCAGAAACATTCCATTCAGTTTTTGTCGTAGATTTAGATCAAAATGAAAACTCATTTGAAAGAGTTTCATACAGCTATGCCGATTTATTAACAAAATCTATCGATATTCAATTTGATAGCGATGAACCTGCTGAAGCAGATTCAGAATCAGATTCAGACGTTGAAGCTGAAGCTGAATAAATATAATAAGCGTTCATTAGATGGGTTTGAACATTTTTGTTCGAGCCTTTTTTTGTGTGTTGAAATATGCCGCCTCCGGTTGCCAGAAACGTAGATACCCGCTTGTGGGACCGGTGCGAGCCAAGGTCTCGCGCCTCGATTTGAAGCCTTGCCATAGTTCGGCAAGTCTCCAAATTCGTCCGTGGTGTAATGGCTAAAGCCATAACACCACTTTCACAGCGGTACTACATTTCTGGCAACCGGAGGCTAGGGTTTTAAAAAAATTCAATTTTTTGTATTAATAATATTTAATTATTTAATAATGGACTATTTGGTTGGGACTTCATGAATAATTTGGTGCCAAGTGATTTAGGTTAGATCTGTTAGAACTATTATTTGATGAAATTATTTATTTTTAGTATGGATTTCAATTTGTGGTATGAAGTTTTATATGAACTTTTAAGTCTTTAGAAACTAAATACAGTTGAATAATTTTACATTCAATTAATAGCGATTACTTAGTCGGAAGAGCTGGGAAATATTTGTGTGCCGTGGTAGTGGTATAAGGACGGGAGATTCTCCCGTCCTTATACCACCGGGCGTGTTTGGAGACTTGACGAACTGTGTCAAGGCTTCAAACCGAGGTTCGAGACCGCTCTTTGGCTCGGACCGGTCCGCACAGCTTGAGAATATTTCCCAGCTCTGGAGACGGCATATTTAACATTACTTCCAAAAAAACATGAATTGTTCATTGTTTTGCTTTATAATCTTGTAGGAAGATAAGCTTTTAGGAGAAAAAAAGATGAAAACACGAAGAAGCGAACGTTTAATTGATATGACTCGCTATTTACTGGAACGACCACATACACTGATTTCTTTGGCCTTTTTCGCTGATCGTTTCGAATCAGCTAAGTCATCGATATCTGAGGATTTAGGAATTTTACGCAGAACTTTTATGATTAGGGGCATCGGAGTTCTGGAAACATTGCCTGGCGCTGGTGGCGGTGTTATTTTCACGCCTGGAATTTCCAAGAAAGAAGCTACTGAATTTGTTGAAAGCACATCGAAACGTTTGGTTGAACCTAACCGAATTTTACCTGGTGGCTATTTGTATTTGACTGATCTTTTGGCTGATCCCGAACTATTAAGAACTGTCGGTCGAATGATTGCAACGCAATATTCACAAAGCTCAATTGATGTCGTTATGACAGTAGCCACTAAGGGTATACCAATTGCCCAAAGTGTAGCTAATTTCTTGAACATTCCATTTGTGATTGTTCGTCGTGATTCGAAGATTACTGAGGGTTCAACAATTAGTGTTAACTATGCCTCGGGATCTTCTGATCGTGTTGAAAAAATGGAACTTTCAAAAAGAAGTCTTGATGAAGGATCACGTGTCCTTGTTGTTGATGACTTTATGAAAGGCGGCGGTACTATCAACGGATTGCAGAGTTTGATTTCTGAATTTAATGCTATTTTCGTTGGTGCTACAGTCTTTGCTGAGAACATTAACATTCATAGTCAATTTAGTGATGCCGAAATCACATCAATATTTAAGGTAACTAAAATCGATACACACAATAAAATTTTGAACGTTGAACCAGGAAATTATTTAGCTAATACCGATTTCAGTTATTTTGAATAAATTCTTGATTGAGCAGTCATATATAATAATGCTATTATATATAAGGATATTTGAATGACTGAAGGGAGTTTCTGATGTCGAATCGTTATGTAATAATTCTTGCTGCTGGAAAAGGCACAAGAATGAAGTCGAGATTATACAAAGTTTTACATCCTGTTGCAGGTAAGGCTATGGTCGACCACGTCCTAACTCAAGTAGAAAAGGTCCAACCGGACATGATTGAAACAGTTATTGGTAATGGTGCTGACAAGGTTAAAGAATTACTTGGTGACAGAACAAAGTATGCTTTGCAATCTGAGCAATTAGGTACAGGTCATGCTGTTTTGCAAACCGAAAAAGATTTAGGTGACAAAGATGGTATTACTTTAGTTGCTACTGGTGATACACCATTATTCACAGCTGCAACTTTTGAAAAATTGTTTGATTTTCATGAAAAAGAAGGCGCTGCTGCCACAATTTTGACAGCCCACGCTGATGATCCATTTGGTTACGGTCGTATTGTCCGTGATGGAAATGGCAATGTTGAAAAGATTGTTGAACAAAAAGATGCTTCAAGAAGTGAGCAAGAAATTCAAGAAATAAATACTGGTGTTATTTGTTTTGACAATAAGTTGTTGTTCAAGAACTTGCACGATGTTAAGAATGACAATGCTCAAGGCGAATATTATTTACCAGATGTAATTTCAATGCTTAAAGAACAAGGCAAGAAAGTTTCAGCTTACGAAATGGCTGACCTTAGTGAATCAATGGGTGTAAATGACCGTGTTGCTTTGTCTAAAGCTGAAAAAATTATGCAAACAAGAATCAACGAAGCACATATGCGTGATGGTGTTACAATCGTTGACCCTGACAATACTTACATTGATGTAGATGTTGAAATTGGCAATGATACTGTAATCGAACCTAACGTTAAGATTTTTGGTAAGACTAAGATTGGTTCAGAATGTATTATCGGTTCTGGTTCAAGAATTTCTGATTCAGAGATTCAAGATAATGTTGAAGTAATTAGTTCTACGATTGAAAATGCTATTATGCACAAGGGGAGCAATATCGGTCCTAATTCACATCTCAGACCTAACGCTGAAATTGGTCGCGATGTTCACATTGGTAACTTCTGTGAAATTAAGAATGCTAAAATTGGTGACAGAACTAAGGTAGGCCACTTAACTTATGTTGGTGATGCTACACTTGGAACTGACATCAATGTTGGCTGTGGAGTTGTCTTTGTAAATTACGATGGTGTTAAGAAGTGGCACAGTAATATTGGCGACCATTCATTTATCGGTAGTAACTCAAACATTGTTGCTCCAGTTGAAATGTCTGATCACTCATTTATCGCTGCCGGTTCAACAATTACGAACGACATTCCTAAGCATGCAATGGCTATTGCGCGTCAAAGACAAACAAATAAAGAAGATTTTTGGGATAGATTACCACTATCAAATAGTGAAGATTGGAAATAAGGGTGAATAATTAAATGTCATTTCAAAATAACGAACAACAACCAATGAAGATTTTTGCATTGAATTCAAACAAGCCTTTAGCTGAAAAAATTGCTAAAGAGGTTGGCGTACCACTAGGAAAGTCATCAGTTACACGTTTCAGTGATGGCGAAATCCAAATTAATATTGATGAAAGTATTCGTGGTTCTGAAGTATTCTTGATTCAATCAACTTCAGCTCCAGTTAACGATAACTTGATGGAACTTTTAATCATGGTTGATGCTTTGAGACGTGCTTCAGCTTCAGTTATCAACGTTGTGATTCCATATTATGGTTATGCTAGACAAGACCGTAAGTCACGTTCACGTGAACCTATTACTGCTAAATTAGTTGCTAATATGTTAGAACGCGCTGGTGTTGACCGTGTTCTTGCACTTGATCTCCATGCTGCACAAATCCAAGGATTCTTTGATATTCCAGTTGATCACTTGATGGGTGCTCCATTATTAGCTGATTACTTCTTGTCAAACCATCTTGAAGAAGGTGCAGTTGTTGTTTCACCTGATCATGGTGGTGTTACACGTGCCAGAAAACTTGCTGAATTCTTGAAGACACCAATTGCTATTATTGATAAACGTAGACCTCGTGCCAATGTTGCCGAAGTTATGAACATTATTGGTAATGTTAAAGGCAAACGTGCCATCATCATTGATGATATGATTGATACAGCCGGTACAATTTCATTAGCATCACAAGCACTTATCGATGCCGGTGCTACTGAAGTTTACGCATGTTGTACACACCCAATCCTTTCAGGTCCAGCTATCGAAAGAATTGAAGCATCACCAATCAAGACTTTAGTTGTTACAGATTCAATCAACCTTCCTAAAGAAAAAATTATCGACAAGATGGTTCAAGTTTCAGTTGGACCACTTATTGGTGAAGCTATCAAACGTGTCCACGACAATGACCCAGTTAGTCCATTGTTCAATACACGATTTGAAAGAAAGAGCAAATAGACAGAGAGTGAAACAAGCCCGGGAATTTCCGAGCATTTGCATAGCTTCACGAATTATCCGCTGAACTTTGCGGATGATTTGGGAAGTTAGGCAAAGCGGAAGAAATTGGCTTGTGTAACTCGTTTTAGAGCCACTGCAGAGTAGCGGTTTTATAACTGTTCAATTAAAAAAGAATAAAGAGAGTTAGTAATCTTTTGAAGATGAAGATTACTAACTCTCTTTTTGTGTATGTATTAAGTATATTAAATGTAAACCTTTTCCATAAATGATTTAATAACGTCAGACTTCGTGATATTATGAGCAATAGATAGGCCGATTCAAGACCAAATTGGGGTGATATGATGAAACAGTATAAAGTAATTGTTTGGGGTCTCGGCAATGTTGGCCGGGCCGCAATTAGAATGATTCAAGAAAAGAAATCTTTACAATTAGTTGCTGCAGTAGATGTTGATCCAAAGAAGATTGGTAAGGATGCCGGTGAAATTTTTGATTTTCCAAAAACTGGCATTACCGTAACTTCTGATATTGATGAGGCATTGAAACTTGATGCGGATGTAGTTTTGGATTACACACCTTTGGTTCGTGATGAAAAAGGCGGCTTTACACCTAGTGCAGTAGATGTTTGTCGTGTTTTGAAAGCTAAAAAGAACGTTATTACAACTTTGCCAATATATTATTCACAAGCAACGACACCTGACCTTTATAAGATGATTAATGATACCGCTAAAGAAAATGGCGTTTCATACTTGCCAACTGGTTTGTTGCCAGGTGCTTATGCATCATATATTCCAACGGTTTTGGCAGGATTAATGGGCCATGTCGATAAAATTACGGTTCAATCAGGCGAAGATGATCAACACAATTATTCAAGTTGGGTAAAAGTCTTTGGTTATGGAATGGATCCAGATAAGTTCCCACAAGATAAACTTAAATTGGGAATTGCATCGTATTATGTTTCAGGCGTTTACGAAATGGGCGAGCGTTTAGGATTTAAGTTTGATGATATGAAGATTGAACATGAGTGGTATACAGCACCCGAAGATTTGCATCCATCATTTGGAACGGTCAAGAAGGGTACACTCTGTGGTCATAAGTTTACGATGAGCGGCATGGTAAATGGTGAAGCTAAAGTAAGCTTGATCTACGTTCACAAGATTTGTGATGATGTCGTTAAAACACCAGCAATTGATAATGAGATTCATATCGAAGGCATGCCAAAAGCTTTGGATATCAAGATTGATGGCATGATGCCTTTGGATGAAAGTTATGTTACAAGCGCTGCACCAAGTGTTAACGTAATTCCAATGGTAGTTGACGGTGACAGTGGATTTTTACAAGCACTCGATTTGAAAGTTGTTACACCGCTAAAGTAAATTTAAGTATCCTGTCTCCAGTGATGAGAAACATTTACCTGCTATGCGGACCGGTCCGAGCCACAGTACGGTCTCGAACCTCGGTTTGAAGCCTTACCAAAGACCGGTAAGTCTCCAAACTCGCCCGGTGGAGTAAGAGCTAAAGCTCTAACACCACTACCACAGCTGGTAAATATTCTCATCCCTTCCGACAAGTTGCTCTGTATTAATTGAATGTAAGAGTATTAAATTGCCTTTATGCTCAACTAATTTTATATGTTAGATATAAAATATTCTTAAGTACAAAAAAATTCTAAGTGAGGATTGGATTCTTCACTTAGAATTTTTATTTATTATTTACTAAATTGATAGGCATTTTATATTTTTGATTTTATTAATCCAAAATATAATATTAATACATTAGCCGGAGGGTGCGATGAGTTTGCCAGCCATGAAAGTGTTGTTAGAACAGTGGTTTTCTGTTCTTACAACACTGACGTATTTTGAGATTTGCGTTTTGTGCAAAGCTCAAAATCGAGGCGCGAGACCTTGGCTCGCACCGGTCCATGGCAGGCATAACTCAATCGCAACCGGAAGTGGCAGTTTAATACCTATTGTTATGGTCGTTTCTTTGTTGATATCTTAATAAATCACGGATTTGTTGTAAGTATTCAGTTTGTGGATCAGGTATTTCATCACCATTTTGATCAAACTTACTACGTGAACCGTCACGGCGCATTTTGTTCATCATCTTAACAATCATAAAGACCACAAACATAATGATTAGGAAATTGATTAATGCGTTAATGAAATCACCAATCAAAAAATTGGCTCCTAAGACTTGAAATTTCATATCTGATAAATCAATTTGTCCAATAAAAAGTCCGATTAGCGGATTCAAAAGGTAAGTAGTAGTCGCTGATACTAAACTATTAAAGGCAGCACCAACGATAACACCGACAGCTAAGTCAACAACAGTACCACGGGAAATAAATTCTTGGAATTCCTTAAACATTCTCGCTAAATCTCCTTTATTGATAGTATCTAACTGAAAGTTAGACGGTTGGCTCCAGAGATGAGAACATTTGCCTGCTATGCGGACCGGCCCGAGCCAGAGTGCGGTCTCGAACCTCGGTTTGAAGCCTTACCAAAGACCGGTAAGTCTCCAAACACGCCCAGTGGTGTAACAGCTAAAGCTGTAACGCCACACCCACAGCAGGTAAATGTTCTCATCTCTTCCGCCTAATTAAGACTATTTTTGCAGATGTGAAATCTGGTTTAGTTCTTTCAACTTTCAGATAGTACCTGTTTCAAAGTACAAGACTCACTTTACTATATTTTTGGAAAAATTAAAGAGCAGTAATTGTTTTTTATTTAAATTTTAATAGAGAGTGGATGCAAGGATGGTCGGATTCCAAGCATTTTTCCCGTCTGAACCATTTTTAGAGATATCGAAAAAAAGCAATCCACAAGAATTGAATTCTAGTGAATTGCTTTTTGATTATTTAACTCATTGTGCCAGTTGATAACTTATTACAACATATCTCATAGTTTCAAACTTATTGAATATAAACACATCTGAATACTTCTACATTCCAATTAATAACGAATACTTTAGTCGGAAGAGCTGGGAAATATTTGTGTGTCGAGGTTCGAGACCGTACTTTGGCTCGGACCGTTCCGCACAGCTTGAGAATATTTCCCGGCTCTGTAGACGGCATATTTAAATTTTATTTTTAAGATATTCCGCATATTTCTTTTTAACATCGCTCAAATCGGTTAACTCTAACTTCTGGTTAACTTCATCTGTCATATCCTGTTTAGTTTCATCATCCCAGTCAAAATACTTTGCCATGTAGTCAATAACGGCTGTTTTGACACTCTTCATGTGACTAATATCAAACAACATCTGGCTGCTGCGACGAAGTAGATAGTCAATTGGGTGTTCAACCATTTCAAACTCAAGTTCATAATTCAACATTGCCCAGTCGATTCGTGGTAAACGAGCTTTAGTTTTTGTCTCGGGCAATAGTCGATAAACATCGAGTACATTTGAACCGTAACGTTGAACTAGTTTTTCGGCATCTTCACGGTCGAGGTTGTAGTTGATAATGCCTTCGTGAACTTCTTGATCAAAGAAATCCATCCAGCCATTGTCACCACCGACATCACCGCCGGATAAAGCTAAATCTTGGGTGATGGTAGCTTTGAATTCATAATCGGTTTCAAATGCCAATTGTTGTGCTACGCGGTCGACAATCTTTTCAGCCATCTTTCGATAACCGGTTAATTTACCACCAGCAATTGAGAGTAGGTCGGAGTCGGATTGGAAAATCTCATCTTTACGAGAAATTTCAGAAGGTGATTTGCCCTCTTCTTGAATTAAAGGACGGACTCCTGACCAGCCACTTTCGACATCATCAGGTGTTAAATATTGTGGCAAATCAAACATTTCATTGGCAGCAGATAGGATATATGTCACATCAGTTGCGGTGATATTTGGTTCTTTTGGATCTTCAGTCCAGGTTGTATCAGTAGTACCGATGTAAGTTTTACCTTCACGTGGAATGGCAAACATCATCCGGCCGTCATGGAATGGTGTATCAAAATAAACTGAATTAGAAATTGGAAACTTTTCATGGTCGATAACTAGATGGACACCTTTAGTTAAGTGCAGATGTTTGCCTTTATTGGAGTCATCCATTTGTCTAATTTCATCAACCCAAGGGCCACAAGCATTGACAACTTTTTTAGCATGAATTTCACCAGTTGAGCCATCAATCAGATTCTTGAAAATAACACCACAGATTTTATTGTTGGCATCATACAGCAAGCCGGTTGCTTTAACGTAATTGGCAATTAGGACACCATTTTCGTTAGCTTTCTTCAAAACTTCCAGTGTTAAGCGGGCATCGTCAGTTCGATATTCGACATAGACGCCGGAACCCTTCAAATTTTCACCTTTTAAATATGGCTCACGTTCCAAAGTTTCATGGGGATTGAGCATGTATTTACGTTCGGAACGTTTAACTTCAGCCAAACGGTCGTAAACGTCCAAACCAATTGCAGTTGAGAATGGTCCAAAAGTTCCATCGTCATAAAATGGCAACATCATTTTTAGCGGAGTCGTAACGTGAGGGGCATTGTTGTAAACTAGAGCTCTTTCGCTGCCGACTTCATGAACCTCTTTAATAGCAGCTTGTTTGAGGTAACGGAGTCCACCGTGGACTAATTTGGTCGAACGGCTTGAGGTACCGGAAGCAAAATCACGCATTTCAATTAATCCGGTTTGAATATTTCTTGTTTGAGCATCGAGTGCAATGCCGCTACCAGTAATACCGCCACCGATTACTAACAAATCCAATACTTGGTCCTGCATTTGTTGCAGGTTATCTGATCTCGTTTTGTTGGAAAATTCTGTCATGATACCCTCCTGTATTTCACACATTTTGGCAAATTAAGCATAATCTCATCAGCCAGTAATTGCACAAATAAAATATCAAAATAGGCTAGTTTTATTCTAAATAACTGAAAGTTGAAAGTTGCCGTTTCCAGAGCTGAGAGTATTCATTCTGTTGCGCGGTACGGTCCGAGCCGAAGAGCGGTCTCGAACCTCGGTTGAAGCCTTTTCAAAGGTCGAAAAGGCTTCAACACGCCCGGTGGTGTAATGGCTAAAGCCATTACACCACTTTCGCGGCAGATGAATACTCTCAGCTCTTCCAACTAATTATTCCATCGATGATGAACAAATGAAGGTGCCAGAGACATTAAATAAATTACTGTTAGAACTGATATAGCAACGGTCATATCATATCTTCAACTTTCAGTCTTTAGTTTAATAAAATAATGTAAAAGTTGAAAGCGTTTTAGTAAACGATTTTGTCATTATGGATATGTTTCTGGAATCTTTCGTAATCATCACTAAAAATATCATCAGAATGCTGGATTAACATTGATTTAGGGAAGTAGAAACGTTCATCACCTAAAATTTTACCGGTTAAGGCATTGACCAGACGACTGACTGTTGAAAGCTCAATTAATGAACCATCGTCTTGCATGATTTCAATCTGAGTCCGACTCTTATTAGAGTTAGGATTGTAGACATCGTATGGCAAGTCGTAACTAGTATTAGTAGCAGTGTAATAATCTTTATCGAAACCGACGTTTTCAACTATTTGGGCTAATTGTGGCAACATGTGCTCAGTCTTATTATCGTATTCGGCAGATTTGAATGGTTTACGAGATAAGAAACGATAGGATAAATCCTTGAGAATCTCATCAGGGTAACTTTGCCAAAGGGTAAAGTAAGTATTCAAGATGCCGTCATCGAGCAGTAAATAATCGTTGATTGTAACTTTATTTTCAAAAAATGGGATTAAGAGGCTAGGCATTTCGAATCCGTTCATATGGTTGTGCTCATAGAGGTCTTTGGCGCGTTGCAATAACTTAGTCAAAACAACTTCCATACCTCGTGAGACGGGATGAAAATAGACCTGTTGATACATCTGGAAGCGACTGACGATATAATCTTCGACCGCATGCATTCCATCGTTGTCAAAAGCAATTCCACCTTTGTACGGACGCATAACTCGTAAAATACGTGTGAGGTCGAACATTCCGTATTTAGTACCAGTGAAGTAGGCATCACGTAAGAGATAATCCATTCGATCAGCATCAACTTGACTAGAAATCATTTGGACAACTTGGGGATTTGGATACGTGTGGGCAATGACACCAGCAACTTTTTCTGGAAAGTCATCGGAAACTTGGCGTAAAACAGCATTGATTTCAGTTTCGGGTGAAGTGATAATTTTTTGAGTCCACATTTCGTGGTCGGTGTTGAAAATATGTTCAAAAGTATGTGAATAAGCACCGTGACCGACATCATGTAACAAGGCAGCACACAAAGCTACAATACGTTCGTTATCGTCCCAGAGACCATCGCCCGGAGTTTTAGTTGGATAATTACGATGGAAGTTGTCACAAATCTGACGTGTGATTTCGTAAACACCCATACAATGTGTGAAACGAGAATGTTCAGCACCTTGAAAGGTAAAAGATGATGTTCCCAATTGTTTAACACGACGAAGACGTTGGAATTCCTTAGTGTTGATCAAATCGAGAATAACTTTATGTTGAATGTGAATGTAGTTGTGAATTGGATCGCGGAAAACTTTTTCTCGTGGTAACATTTCGATATTGTATGGCATTATTTTTCCTCCAAAATAATTTTGTTACGTTTTATTAAATCGATTAATGTAGTATTATAAGCCTTTTGGTAAGGTTCGGAGTTTTGAATAATAAAAAATTCTTCACGACTAATTTGATAGTGGGCAGCCAAAACATCGAGAATTTGTTGCTTAGCTTGAGCAATGGAAAGCTTTCGATTCAACAAAGTGTCGAGGTTTTCCATTGCCTGCAAGTCGATTTCTGGATATTCAAACTTTTCATGTTTGGGAAAGTTGCTGACTTCATAAAAATCTTTCATCAGTTGACTACGTTGCTTTTGGTCACCATTGATACTAATGTAGGCCATGACGGCCACCGCATTGCCAGCCCGACGTTGCGAAATTCCGGCAAATTTTTTACCATTGATACTGAGATCGTAAGTTCCGGGACAGTAAGAATGAGTAATTTCACCAGTTTCAATTTGGGTCGAGAAAGCTTGTTTTAATAAGGAATACATTTTTTCATAGGCATCATCGATTAAGAGATTGTCCTTGTCGGGCAAAAAAATCGTACAGTTGAGAATACCTTCATCAGTCACGACACCCAAGCCACCGGAATTGCGTAAGTAAAAGAGATAATCTTTTTCCGACAACATTTCCAGACCAGCTTGTAAATTTTTCAATCGTTTATCTTGCATGCCTAGTATTACGGTAGGCGGAGTTGTCCAGAAGTGAAGCACCGGTTGACGATTCTCAGAGACAAATTTTAAGATAGCACCAGTGTCTGAAAATGGAACAAGCATATCTTTGTTAGAGCTTATTTTTTGGTCGTATAATATAATAGTATTGTTCACTTGATCACTTCTTCGTTTTTTTGTTATTTTGTTGTTGTTGAAGGATGCCGCCTTCGGTCGTCAAAAATTTTCGCCTGCTATGAGGACCGACTTGAGCCAAGGTCTCAAGTCTCGCTTTGAAGCCTTGACATAGTTCGTCAAGTCTCCAAAGTCGCCCTGTGGTGTAAGAGCTAAAGCTCTAACGCCACTTCCATAGCTGGTGAAATTCCTGACGACCGGAGGCTAGGGTATTAAAAAAATTCATCCGTTCCTTGCTTGGATTTGATGCATTAGTAGTTATTTGAGGATTAATCAACTCGGGTGTTTTATAAAACACTTCTTTAGTTGCAGTCGATTCCAAATGATACGAGATAAGCAATTTCGTAGTATTTAGAATCGACTGCAATGTCAGAGAATTGATGTAAGAACGCACTTGCTGGTAAGGAACGTAACGAATTTATTAATAGTAAAATATTCATTGAAGATTGGATGTATAAGTTTAAAGCTAATACATCTGTTCAATAAATTAGTCGGAGGAGATGAGAGAGAAGATTCACCGCTGTGGGTGTGGCGTTAGAGCTTTAGCTCTTACACCACCGGGCGTGTTTGGAGACTTGCGAACTATGCAAGGCTTCAAACCGAGGTTCGAGACCGCACTGTGGCTCGGACCGGTCCGCATAGCGGCTGAATCTTCTCTCTCAGATCCGGAGACGGCTTACACAAATACAATTTTATCATGTAGAGGCAGTAGGGTATTGGAAAATAATAGTTTTGATATAAATGTTCAATTAAATATTGAGACATTGCAATCGGGAGAATTAACACATACTAAAATTTCTGAACCGGGTAAATTTACCCAAATTGGAAATTCGATTTATTTAAGATTTAACGAAAGTCTAGAAAATAATGATAAGGCTTCAATCTTAGTTAAAATTACGGAAAAGGGTGAAATTCATGTTAAACGTGTCGCCAAATCAACAAATTTAGCCTCACTACTTTATTTCACCCATCAAGAACACAACACTGGTCACTTGGAAACAGAATATGGTGTTTTACCTTTAGACACTTATACCAAGGATTCGAAGGTCCAAATTGTAAGTAATCCGCTTTCTGGAAAAATAAACATTGATTATGACTTGATTTACGACAATAATGTAATAGGTAATTATAAGTTTAGATTGATTTTTGGCGCTTAGGTCTATATCATTATAAGTAAGACGCTGCGAAAGGACGTGTACACGTTTGAAGTTTGACAAATTCAAGGATCAAAACAAAGACGAACTCTCATTGATCGAGGTCGCTTATGAGATTCTAAACAACAATAAAAAAGAAGTAATGAATTTCTCAGATATCATTAATGAAATTCAAGATTATTTGGGTAAGTCTGATACAGATATTAAGGAAGCACTTCCTCAATTCTATACAGATTTAAATAACGATGGTAGTTTTCTTTCACTCGGCGAAAATGTTTGGGGTCTACGTAAGTGGTATCCATATGATTCAGTCGATGAAGAAGTAAATCACCCTGAGGATAATGGTACTGAAAATACTCACAAAGCTGCTCAAAAGGTTAATGCCTTCTTGAGTGACGATGATGTAGATGATGATGTTGTCGATTACGATGATGACACTGATTTGAATGTGACTGATATGGATGATGACGATGACACTGATGGTTCATCAGACAATGGTCCTGACTTATCTAAGTTTACTAATTCTGATTTAACATCTGTTGATGACGACGATGATGATGACGAACATGATGACGGTCTTGAAGATGGTATCGAAGGCCAATTATCAGAGTTTGACGCTGACGACGACGATGAAGATATCGATCTTTCTGATGACGATGATGACGAAGACGATGATGATGACGAAGAAGACGAAGATAAATAACTTTACTTTTTTGAATTAAAAGTTTGACGACTCGAACATATCACGGTATTATATAGTTCGGGCTCTATTAGATAGACAAATTCAAGTTCCCTGTTCATGCAGAATAGGGGACTTTTTTATTTTTGCGAGTAAGAAATCCCTAGAATTAATATGTGGAGGAAATCTATGACTAAGTACATTTTTATTACAGGTGGAGTTGTTTCATCATTAGGTAAGGGAATTGTTGCCGCATCCCTTGGTAGACTACTAAAAAATCGCGGACTAAAGGTGACAATGCAAAAGTTCGATCCTTATATTAACGTGGACCCAGGAACAATGAGTCCATACCAACATGGTGAAGTTTATGTTACCAACGATGGTACAGAAACTGATCTTGATTTAGGACATTATGAAAGATTTATCGATAACGATTTGAACAAGTATTCAAACGTTACAACTGGTAAAATCTATTCCGAAGTAATTCGTCGCGAACGTCACGGTGATTATAACGGAGCAACTGTTCAAGTAATTCCACATATTACAGATATGATTAAACAAAAAATTATGCGTGCTGCTACAACAACTGATTCAGACGTTATCATTACTGAAGTCGGTGGTACTGTTGGTGATATTGAATCACAACCATACCTAGAAGCATTGCGTCAAATGAAAGCTGAAGTTGGTTCAGAAAACGTTGTTTACATCCATACATCACTAGTAC
Organism: Companilactobacillus muriivasis; assembly: GCF_036246245.1. NCBI lineage: Bacteria > Bacillati > Bacillota > Bacilli > Lactobacillales > Lactobacillaceae > Companilactobacillus > Companilactobacillus muriivasis. Next base: position 35,285 of record NZ_BTTQ01000004.1, on the reverse strand, counting down.
CTTACTTGAAGGCTGCTGGCGAAATGAAGACAAAGCCAACTCAACACAGTGTTAAAGAATTGCGTGGAATCGGTATTCAACCTAACATTTTAGTTGTTAGAACTGAATTGCCAATGCCACAAAACATGAAAGATAAGATTGCTTCATTCTGTGATGTTGATCCAGAAGCTGTTATCGAATCACGTGATGCAAGTTCACTTTATGACATTCCATTGAACCTACAAGCTCAAAACTTTGATGATATTGTTTGTCGTTACTTGCACTTAGATACTAAGAAAGCTGACATGGCTAACTGGAACAAGTTAGTTGACCGTGTTCACAATTTGAAGCACAAGACAAAGATCACTCTAGTTGGTAAGTATACAAAGTTACAAGATGCCTACATTTCAGTTACAGAAGCACTCCGTTCTGCTGGATACGCTTATAATACAGAAATAGAACTAGAAAAGATTTCAGCTGATCTTATTACAGAAGACAATGTGGCTGATTATCTTAAAGATTCTGATGGTATTCTAGTTCCAGGTGGTTTTGGTAGCCGTGGTCTTGAAGGTATGATTACAACAGTTAAGTATGCTCGTGAACATGATGTTCCATATCTTGGAATCTGTTTAGGTATGCAAATGGCAAGTATCGAATTTGCTAGAGATGTAGCTGGTATCAAGGATGCTACAACTGGTGAAGTTGATGCTAATGCTCCACACAAGGTTATCGACATCATGGCTGATAAGAAAGATGTTGAAGATCGTGGTGGTACTTTACGTTTGGGTGCTTATCCATGTAAACTAAAAGAAGGTTCAAAAGCAGCTGCTGCTTATGACAATCAATCAGTTATCCAAGAAAGACATCGTCACAGATATGAGTTTAACAACGAATATCGCAAGCAATTTGAAGATCTTGGCCTAGTATTCTCAGGTGTTTCACCCGACAACCGTTTGGTCGAAGTTATTGAAATCCCTGAAAACAAGTTCTTCGTTGCTGCTCAATACCATCCAGAATTCTTGTCAAGACCTACTAAACCAGAAGGCTTGTTCAAAGGATTTATCGGTGCAGCTTCAGGCCTTGAAGAAGACAACATGTAGTCTTCTTTTGAAGTAGTCAAATATAGTTAGGAAAAAGCTTATGCAAAAACTTGTAATCAACGGTGGAAAGAAATTATCGGGTGAAGTGACAATCGGTGGTGCTAAAAACAGTACCGTAGCGTTGATTCCTGCAGCCATTTTATCTGATACGCCTGTAGTGTTAGATTCCGTTCCCCAAATTAGAGATGTAAAAAATTTACGTTCTATTTTGAAAGATATGAACGTTACTTCAGAAATGAATAATGATGTATTGCGAATTGATCCGACAGAGATCCAATTTGCTGAATTGCCTAGTGGTAAAGTAAGTAGTTTACGTGCCTCATATTATTTTATGGGGGCCATGCTCGGCAGATTTGGTAAAGCTGTAGTCGGTTTTCCCGGCGGCGACGATATTGGACCACGTCCTATTGATCAACATATCAAGGGATTTGAAGCATTAGGTGCACACGTTGAGAACAAACATGGACAAATCATTATTACAACTCCTGAAGAGGGCCTTAAGGGAGCAAAAATATTTTTAGATATGGTTTCAGTTGGTGCAACAATCAATGTTATCCTCGCTGCTGTTAAAGCCAAGGGAACAACCGTGATTGAAAATGCTGCCAAAGAACCAGAAATTATTGATTTAGCAACTTTCCTTAACAACATGGGTGCTGTTATTCGTGGTGTTGGGACGGAAACGATTCGTATTGAAGGTGTTGATACGCTTCGTTCAAACAATGCACATACAATTATTCCTGACCGCATTGAAGCAGGGACTTATTTAAGTTTAGCTGCCGCAAATGGTGGAGATATCTTAGTTAAAAATATTATCAGTGAACATTTAGATGCATTTTTAGCTAAGTTGGATGAAATGGGCGTTAATTTAGAAGTTGGCGAAGACAGTATTTACGTTAAACCATCTCCTGATTTAAAAGCTGTCAATATCAAGACGATGCCATATCCAGGTTTTGCAACTGACCTTCAACAACCAATCACTCCGCTTTTGATGAGAGCAAGTGGTGAAGCAATGATTGTTGACACTATCTATCCCAAACGTGTGAAGCATATTTCACAATTGGCTAAGATGGGTGCCGATATCACAAGTGAAAATGATTTGATTTTTGTTCACGGTGGTGCCAAGTTAAAAGGTGCTAATGTAACTGCTGATGAAATCAGAGCCGGTGCCTGTTTGATGATTGCTGGCCTTTTGGCTGACGGTCAAACAGTTATCGATCATGCTGAAAACATCTTGCGTGGTTACGATCAAGTCGTTTGGAAATTACACTGTCTAGGTGCAGATGTTAAATTAATCGGTGAAGATGACTTAATCGAGTCTTGACAGAAATGATTTAACCTGATAAATTAATTAATAGTTTAAAACAAGAGAGGAAGTGCGCCGTTGAGAAATTAAGTTCAAATTTTAAATTATACAAATATATTAATAATAATATTTCGTGTAGTTTGATTTGGCTTATTTTCCCAACAGTGTCTCCTTAAAAATAATTAAGGACGCTGTTTAGCGTCCTTTTTTTGTACGCAATTTCGTATCGCCAGATCAGCTGCACCTGAATGAGGGTGTTTTTAAATGGGAACAATACAAATAGAAAACGTGAATTTTAAATATGATCAAATGATGGATAATCTATTCAGTTCAATGAATTTGAAGATTGATGAGAGCTGGAAGTTAGGTCTGATTGGACGTAACGGTCGCGGAAAGACCACTTTGATGAAGATGTTACTCGGGCAATTAGATTATTCTGGAACCATCGTGTCAAATCTCAATTTTTATTATTATCCACAGCTTGTGGCAAATAAAAATGTTCCAACTGTTGAAGTAGTGAAGAACCTAGCTCACTTGGAAGATTACGATCTTTGGAAAATTGAAATTGAATTGGAAAAATTACAAGTCAGTACCGATGTTTTACAACAGGAGTTTGCGACCCTTAGTCCGGGCGAAAGAACTAAAGTACTATTAGCCATTTTGTTTATTGATGAATCTGGATTTCAATTGATTGATGAGCCAACCAACCATTTGGATATTGAAGGACGTAAGATTGTTTCTGATTATCTAAAAAGTAAAAAAGGCTTTATCGTTATTAGCCACGACAAGTCATTCTTAAACCCAGTCATTGATCACGTGATTTCAATCAATCGTCAAGACGTTATGGTTTATAAGGGTAACTTTGATACTTGGCAAGATAATAAAGACCGTCAAGATCAATATGAAAAAGATCAAAAAGAGCAACTTCAAAAAGACATTGGTCGCCTACATGAAACAGCCGTTAAGTGGGAGAACTGGTCACAACAAGCTGAATCGCAAAAAAATAAGAAACACTATACCGAAAAAGTTAATTTGGATAAAGGTTTTCTGGGACATAAGTCAGCTAAAATGATGAAAAAGGCAAAGACTGCAGCTAAGCGAGTTGATTCGGCTATTAGTGAAAAGCAAGGCTTGTTGAAGAATATTGAAATTGAAGAACCGATTACTTTAAATTATCAAGCAGTCAGTCATCCTAAGGTGCTGGTAGAAGTGAATGACTTATTCTTACAACATGATGAAATAGTTACACCGACCGTTAATTTCAAAGTTGAGAATCATCAGGTTTTAGCCTTAATTGGTCAAAACGGTATTGGAAAAACGACGATTTTCAAGCAAATCTTAGGATTACCACAACCATTCACACAACATGGAGAAATTCATATTCCGAACAATTTAAAAATTTCTTACTTAGCGCAAGATAATGAATTACAAGGCAATATCCGTCAATTAGCAGAAGTCAAAAAGATCGAACCAGAATTGGTATTCTCTAATCTGAGAAAATTGGGATTTGAACGCTATCTATTTGAACAGCCAGTTGAAGAGATGAGTCAAGGACAACGCAGAAAAGTTGCTCTAGCCTTGAGTTTATCACAAGAAGCTAACTTATATTTTTGGGATGAACCGTTGAATTACCTGGACGTTATTACACGTCAACAAATTATTGATGCCATAAAGAAACAACAACCTACGATGCTTTTGATTGATCATGATCAGGATTTAATTGATTCAGTTGCTACTAAAAAGGTAGTTCTGAAACATTAATTTGAAAAAGAGGGGAATCCACAACTGAGAAAATAAGTTTGAATCTAAATTATACGAATATGTGTAGTTTAACTTGAACTTATTAGTTTAAGGAGTATCGGAAGGTTAGGACTACACCCTGAACGAGGTGTTTTCAGATGGGAACAATACAAGTAAAGAATGTCAGTTTTAAATATCCAGCGATGGTGAATAATATTTTTGAGTCGCTCAATTTAAAAATCGATGCTGGTTGGAAACTAGGTTTAATCGGACGTAATGGTCGGGGGAAAACGACGCTTTTAAAAATTCTCTTAGGCCAATTAACTTACCAAGGTCAAATTACGTCAGATTTAAATTTTTATTATTATCCACAAACAATTGGAAATAAAAAACTGCCAACCAGAATAGTTGTGCAAGAACTAAGCGGCTTAGCAGAATATGATCTTTGGAAAATCGAAGTTGAATTAGAAAAGCTACAATTAGATATTAAAATATTAGATCAAGAATTTGCGACGCTTAGTCCAGGAGAACGAACTAAAGTCTTGTTAGCGGTCATGTTTGCTGATGAATCAGGATTCCAATTATTAGATGAGCCAACGAATCACTTGGATATAACCGGACGTCAAGTAGTGGCAGATTATTTACGAAACAAGCAAGGCTTCATAGTTATTAGTCATGATAAAGCCTTTTTAAATTCAGTTATTGATCACGTAATATCGATTGATCGACAGGATGTCTCAATTTATAGAGGTAACTTTGATACATGGCAGACAGCAATTGACCAACAAAATAATTTGGAACAGAACCAGAAAAAACAGTTAAAAAATGATATTAGGCGACTACATCAAACCGCTGTGGAACGAAAAAATTGGGCGCAGAAATCAGAAGCCCAGAATCCAGATAGCACCGGGAAAAAGATGATGAAAAAATCCCAAACCGTTGCCAAACGAGTGAATCAAAAAATCATTGCTAAACAGGCATTACTAAAGAATATTGAAGTAGAAGCGCCTTTAACATTAAATTATCATCCAGTATTACATCACCAAACGGTCTTAAAAGTTAATAATTTATCGTTACAATGCGATCGAATAACAACACCAACCATCAGTTTTGAAATTGAAGCTAATCAAGTTGTATCGCTAGTAGGAAATAATGGTATCGGTAAGACAACGATTTTTAAACAACTTTTAGGAATAGCACAGCCATTTAAACAAACCGGCACAATTGATTTTGTGAAAGATATTAAGATATCCTACTTATCACAAGAAAATGAATTAGTGGGAACCATTAAGCAAATAGCCACGAAAAGAGAGTTGGAAGTAGAGTTGATTTATTCCAATTTGAGAAAACTAGGCTTTGAAAGGGCGCTATTTGATCAACCAGTCGAAAAAATGAGTCAAGGTCAAAAGCAAAAAGTCGCTTTGGCAGTGAGCTTGTCAGAAGAAGCTAATTTATATTTGTGGGATGAACCGTTAAATTATTTAGACGTCATCACGCGACAACAAATTATTGAAGTTATAGAGAGACAACATCCAACAATGCTATTAGTTGATCATGATCAGGACTTGATTGAGACAGTAGCCAATCAAGTGGTGAGACTGGAAAATGTTTAGTTAGAGAAAGGTAGCCTGCTTTAACGTTGTAACTAAAACTCTTAAATTTAAAATATCCACTTTTTTGTATTTATATTTTTATGTAAGAACCACTATCTTAGTCGTAGGTTGAAAATTAGAAGTGTCAACAGTGATAGTGGTGTTAGTACGAGTGGTTCGTCTCGTGCTTACAGCACAGGACGTATTTTGAAATTCGCGTACTTTGCGAAGTTCAAAATCGAGCCTTGAGACCTAGGTTCAAGGCGGTCCCACTGTGGACACTTCTAATTTCCAACCGGAGACGGAATTTATCACTAATTCCAGCGTTATACAAGGTGACATTTTCCAGAATTATATTGAATATTTAACAAACTCATGATATTATTAAACACTGTTAGTTAATATAATCTATATTTCCGTTAAGGATTTATGGCAAAGGAGCGACATAGAATGAAACAAGGAATTCACCCAGAATATCGTCAAGTTGTATTTATGGATTCATCAACAGGTAAGAAGTTCTTAGCTGGTTCAACAATGAACTCAAAAGAAACAACTGATTATGAAGGTACAGACTACCCATTGATTCGTGTTGAAATTTCATCAGATTCACATCCTTTCTACACTGGTAAACAAAAGTTTGCTCAAGCAGATGGACGTATCGATCGTTTCAACAAGAAATATGGTTTGGCAAACAAATAAAAAAAGTCATCCGTTCGGATGGCTTATTTTTTTGCTTTCGTATTCTTTGGCTTCAGGTGTGAAAATACCCAAATGAAGTTGATTAAAGCTAGGAAGCTAGTACTTAGAAAGACTGCTGAATAGCTTAGTACGCCTGATATTGATGAACCAAGCAATGGTCCACAGACGTTACCAACTGACTGGAAGGACTGGTTATAACCGAAGATCCGACCAGTATATTTGGGATCAGTGTATTTGGCTAAAATTGTTTGTACTTGTGGAACCAGACAGGCATCGGAGATACCAACTAAGAATCTCAAGGCAGCTAACTGCCAAACGTTGGTAACAAAGGCTTGGGGAATATATACTATGATGGCGAAAATTAAACCACCGATTAGGATTTTCCCAGTACCGATTTTATCGCCTAAAGCACCAAATCTTGGTGCGGCAATAATATTAGCGATACCTGGCATGGCCGCGACGACCCCAGCAACTAAAGTAACTTGACTCGAATTGTGCATCAGTTGTTTAACATACAAACTGATAATCGGATTAATTGAGTTATTAGAAGTTTGGATGATCATTGTTGTAACAAACATAGCCAAAATTAAATTGGGATTTTTTAACTTGTGGAAAATTTCTTTTGTCGACTCTTCCTGACCTTTCGGAACAGGCTTGAAATCTTCCTTAATAAAAATCGTCACGAGAATAAAAGCTATAAATAGTAATGATCCAGTTATCATGAATGGAATTCGATAACCGAAGTATTGAGCGATAACACCACCGACCAATGGACCTAACAGAGTACCAGAAATTACACCGGTATTCAGAGTTCCCAAGGCTTTACCACTTTCAGATCTTGGTGCGGTTGAAGCTATCAGGGTGTTAGAGTTACTAACGAATCCTGAGAAGACACCTTGTAGGAGTCTTAAAACAACCAATTGCCAAGGAGCAGAGACAAAGGCTTGTAGGAAAATCACGATGGCCATACCAAGTGATGCTCGAATCAACATCAGCTTCCGACCACGACGGTCAGCAATTTTGCCCCAAACGGGTGAGATGATCGCCATGACTAGAAATGTTGATGAAAAGGCGATACCATTCCAGATTACGAGCTGACTTTTTGTGAAATTACCTAACTGGTTAATGTATAATGGCATAAAGGGTGTTATCATACTGAAGCCAATACCGGATACAAAAGTACTGAACCAAAGAACAATTAGATTTCTCTTCCAATAATTATTCGGCTCAGCACTGTCATCTGTATTAGATGTCATATACATCAAATCCTTTCTAAGTATCTTAGTATACTCTTTTTTTGTTTATATCTGACATATTTAATTTTATATAATTGAGGAAGTTTATTCATGAAAATGAAGTTAAGGGAAGTCTACTCAGCATTAAAAATTCAAAGCGATACGATTGAAGACGTTGAAATTACTGGCGTTTGTTTTGACAGTCGTAAAGCTAAAAAAGGTGATTTGTTTTTTCCATTACAAGGGGACCGTGATGGACACGAATTTATCGACAGTGCCATTGAAAATGGAGTAAGTGCAACTATCTGGCAAAGTGATCATGATATTCCTAATGACAAAATACCTTATGTTGTCGTTAAGAATGTTTCGAACGCGTTTGAAACATTGGCCAAGTATTATTTGAACAAGGTTAATCCTAAAGTTGTTGCTGTAACTGGTAGTAACGGGAAAACTACCACTAAAGATATGATTGCTAAGATTTTGAGTACAAGTAATAATGTCGCTAAAACTCCACAGAATTTCAATAACGAAATCGGTGTGCCTTTTACAATTTTGAACATGCCTACTAATACTGAAGTGTTGGTTATCGAAATGGGAATGGACCGTCCTGGACAGATTGATCATTTGAGCAGTATTGCTAACCCCGATATTTCAGTAATCACAATGATTGGGGAAGCTCATATCGAATTCTTTGGTACCCGCGATAAAATTGCTGATGCCAAAATGGAAATTACTGATCATTTGAATGAAGATGGAGCTTTCGTTTATAACGGGGATGAACCATTATTGTTGGAACGTGCTAAAAATGTTGAACAAAGACAATTGAGTTTTGGCAGTCATGACAGTAATGATTTGTATGCAACGGAAATTCAAGCAGGTAAAACAACGACAAGTTTTACAACCAATCAATGGCCTGACGTTAAGTTTGAAATTCCAATGATGGGTGAGTACAACGTCAATAATGCTTTGGCAGCTCTATTAGTTGGTCGTGCTTTACATATCAAACCAGTAGCGATGCAAAAGGCTTTGGGTGAATTATTTGTAACAGAAAACAGAACCGAATGGCTGAAGTCCCAAAATGGGGCTGACATATTGAGCGATGTGTATAACTCTAATCCCACTGCAGCCATTGAAGTTTTACACAGTCTCAAAGATATTAAGACTGACGGACGTAAGCTGATTGTTTTAGGCGACATGCTGGAACTTGGTGATGCTTCCAAGCGGTTGCATGAGTCTTTGGCTGAACACATTGATGGGGCAGACTTTGAAAAAGTTTATCTAGTTGGTCCTGATATGAAGTATTTGCGTGACAAATTAAGTTCCAAGTATGACCAAAATGATCTGCTTTGGTACGACAAAGACCAACTGGCAGATTTGACCACAGATTTGAAAAAAGAATTAAAACCAAATGACACTGTCTTGTTAAAAGCAAGTCATGGAATTCACTTAGAAAACGTTTTACATGAATTAATGTAGGAGTTGTCATTTGAGTTTGTGTATAAAACGTGGTAAAGTAGTCAAATTGTTATTTATCGTGTTTTAAAAAATGGAGGACATTTGTGAAATTTAAAGAATTAGATTTAGATCCCAGATTATTGAGTGCCGTAGACGAAGCTGGTTTTGAGGAAACTACACCAATCCAAGCTCAAACTATTCCACTAGTTATGACCGGCGATGACGTTATTGGGCAAGCTCAAACTGGTACAGGTAAGACGGCAGCCTTTGGTTTACCATTACTAAATGCCGTTGATACTCAATCAAGCGAAATTCAAGCATTGATTATCTCACCAACTAGAGAATTAGCTATTCAAACTCAAGAAGAGTTATATCGTTTAGGTAGTAAGAAGAAAGTTAAGGTTCAAAGTGTTTATGGTGGTTCTGATATTAGACGCCAAATTCGTGCTTTGAAGAGTCATCCTCAAATTATTGTCGGTACACCTGGTCGTATGCTTGACCATATCAACCGCCACACTTTGAAGTTGCACAATGTTAAAACAGTTGTGCTTGATGAAGCTGATGAAATGTTGGACATGGGATTCGTTGAAGATATCGAAAGTATCTTATCAAACGTTCCTAACAAGCACCAAACATTGTTGTTCTCTGCAACAATGCCTAAGCCAATCCTTAAGATTGCTGACAAGTTCATGACAGAACCTAAGATTGTTAAGATCAAGTCAAAAGAATTAACTGCTGACAATATCGAACAATACTTTGTAAAAGCCAAGGAATTTGAGAAGTTTGACTTGATGACACGTCTTTTCGACGTTCAATCTCCAGAACTTGCTTTGATTTTCGGTCGTACAAAGCGTCGTGTTGATGAATTGACACGTGGTTTGCAAGCTCGTGGTTACAATGCTGAAGGTATTCACGGTGACTTATCACAAGATAAGAGAACTAGCGTTTTACGTAAGTTCAAAGCCGGTAAACTAGAGTTCCTTGTTGCAACTGACGTTGCTGCTCGTGGTTTGGATATTTCTGGTGTATCACATGTTTATAACTATGATATTCCTCAAGATCCTGACAGTTATGTTCACCGTATTGGCCGTACTGGTCGTGCCGGACATTCTGGTGTGTCAGTAACTTTCGTTACACCAAACGAAATGGGTTACTTACGTACAATTGAAAACCTAACAAAGAAACGTATGGAACCATTAGCTCCACCAACTGATAAAGAAGTTCTTAAGGGACAACTTGAATCAGTTAAGGAAGATATCAAAGATACTTTGGCACATGACAAGCACTTGGATCGTTTCAACGATGCAGTTGAAGAATTGTTGTCAGAATATTCTGCTGATAATATTGCTCGTATCTTCTTGAGCGAATCAATCAAGGATGCTGAAAGTGTTCCTGTTAAGATTGCTCCTGAAAGACCACTTCCATCAAGAAAAGTTAGTCACAGCCGTTCAGGCCATGGCCGTCGTGGTGGTAGAAGCAATGGTGATCACAGTTATGGTGGTAATCATCGTGGTGGAAACAGACGTGGTAATGATCGTCACGGTAGTGGCAGTCGTAATCATGATGATAAGGGTGGCAAACGCCGCGAACATGACAACAAACGTAATGGTCGTAGCAAGAAGTCATTCAAGATCAGAACAAATCTTGAAAAATAATTAGAATTTTAATAAAGACAAGGTAAATTATTTTACTTTGTCTTTTTTTGTACAGTAGAATTGTAGTTGGCATATTGGAAAGGCCGCAGGCGGTAGCCGGGGATGAAGCCAGCTGTGGGACCGGCTCGAGCCGAAGTGCGGTCTCGACCCTCGATTTTGAACTTCGCAAGATTCGCAAATTTCAAAATACGTCCTGTGTTGTAAGGCCGGAAAATCACCGGCCTAACAACACTACCACTGCAGGCTTCATCCCCGGCTACCGCCTGCTAGTGTATTTTTGGATACTGATATTATTGGTATTTTAAAATGATTGTTTAAAGTTTAAGTATAAATATCAGTTGGAAAAATTAAATAAGTTAAATATAGATGTTGCTATAATAGCATTAGTTGCAGTTTACTAAGGATGTATATTAAATTAGTGGATAACTTTTAGAAATAATATATCTGTTATCCACAAGTAACAAATTAGTCGGAAGATTAGATAGTATTTCATCCGCTGTGGGTGTGGCGTTATGGCTTTAGCCATTACACCACCGGGCGAGTTTGGAGACTTACCGAACTTTGGTAAGGCTTCAAACCGAGGTTCGAGACCGTACTTTGGCTCGGACCGGTCCGCATAGCAGATGAAATGCTATCTAATCTGGAGACGGCAACCCAAAAAATGGGTATACTTTAGATATTAAGTTTTATGAATCTTATAAAATGGAGAAAAACATATGATCAAAGGTTTGGGTATCGATATTGCAGAAATCGACCGTGTGCGTAAAATTTATGGTCGTCATCCAAGATTCTTAGAAAAGATTTTGAATGCTGATGAAATTGAAGTTTTTAATTCTATGAATACTGAAAAATCGAAAATGGCCTACTTAACGGCTAGATTTTCAGTTAAAGAGGCTTTCACAAAAGCTATGGGAACTGGCTTGCGTGGCATTGGCTTTCATGATTTGAGTGTTCTGAATCATGAGTCGGGTCAGCCATACATTAATACTGATATTTTTAAAGGCAATATTCATGTTTCAATCTCGGATACAGATGAACTAGTAATAACTGAAGTTATTCTAGAGGAGGAAGATTAAATGTTACCATCAATCCATCGTCCAGCCTATGTTGAAGTAGACTTGAAGAAATTACACCAAAATCTCCAAAATGAACTGGCAGCTGTTCCAGAAGGCACTAAAGTTTTTGCAGTTGTTAAAGCCAACGCTTATGGTCACGGTTTAGTTCGTGTTGCCAAGGCAGAAATTGAATTCGGAGCCAGTGGTTTATGCGTTGCCACTTTGGATGAAGCTTTAGAAATCCGTAATAACGGCGTAGACGCACCGATTCTTGTTTTAGGTATAGTTCCTGTCGAATATGCTAAAGTCGCTGCACGTGCCAATATTTCGCTAACTGTGGGTAGTTTGGACTGGTTGAAGATTGCTGTTCAGTTAAGAACAACCAATTTGAAGGTTCATCTAGGAATTGACAGTGGTATGGGTCGAATTGGTTTTCAAAAGAAAGCTGACTTGGTTGAAGCTTGCAACTATTTGAATGATCATCCACAGGCATTTATTCCTGAAGGATTGTTCACACACTTTGCAACAGCTGATAATCCTGATGAAAAATACTTTGAAAAACAAGTTAAGACTTTCAAAGAAATGTCGAGTGATTTACCAACTAAATTTACTTATGTTCACTGTGCTAATTCAGCCACTGCATTATGGCACCAAGATTTGGCAATCAATATGGTCAGATACGGTATTGCTTTGTACGGTTTAAATCCATCACAGACTGATATTCCTGAATTGCCTTATACGTTAGAACCAGCATTGAGCTTGTACTCTGAATTAGTTTTCGTTAAGAAGGTTAAGGCCGGAGACAGTATCGGTTATGGTGCTACATATACAAGCGACAAAGACGAGTGGATTGGAACTGTTCCAATTGGTTATGCCGATGGTTGGTTGAGAAGAATGCAAGGTTCAGATGTTTTGATCAATGGTCAACGCTGTCAAAATGTTGGACGTATTTGCATGGATCAATTTATGGTTCGTTTGCCAGGAGAATTGCCTGTCGGAACTAAGGTCACAATTTTGGGTAAAGATGGTGATGAAGAAATTACTGCTACTGATGCTGCCCAATATTCAGGCACAATCAATTATGAAGTTCTTTGTGCATTGAGCGAACGTTTGCCAAGAGTTTATAAGAACTAGGTTGGATGATATGCCGTTTCCAGAGCTGAGAGTATTCATCTGCTGCGCGGCACGGTCCGAGCCAAAGGGCGGTCTCGTACCTCGGTTGAAGCCTTTCCAAAAAACGGAAAGTCTCCAACACGTCCGGTGGTGTAATTGCTAAAGCAATAACGCCACTTTCGCTGCGGATAAATACTCTCAGCTCATCCAACTAATTTATTTTTGAATGGATAAAATTCAAAGCAACCTTTCCAAATATTTGAATAATTAGTAATCTGTCTAAATAAAGCAAAAGAGAGTCTGTAATCAATTGAGATTGCAGATTCTCTTTTTTGTCGTCTCTGAAACTTTTAGCATTAGGCTATAGTTTGAGAAGAAAACGGATACATGATATGCTATATTATATTACATTGATAAAACATTCACAAAGTAAGAAGTACTTTTTATGAAAGTTGGTATACCGAAAGAACTCAAGAATCAAGAAGAGCGCGTAGGTTCAACCACTGATGGAGTGGCTATTTTAGTTAATGCTGGTCATCAAGTTCTGGTGGAAAAGGATGCAGGAATTGGTTCAGGCTATACTAACCAGAAATATTTAGATGCCGGTGCCAAGATTAGTGATGTCGATGATGTTTGGAATTCAGAGATGATCATCAAAGTTAAGGAACCAATTGCTTCAGAATATAAATATTTTAAAGACGGCCAAATTATTTATACATATTTACATTTAGCCGCTAATGAAACTTTAACCAAATCACTTTTAAAGAGTAATACAACCGGAATTGCTTATGAAACTATAGTTGGACCTAATGGTGGCTTGCCATTGCTATATCCAATGAGTCAAATTGCCGGTCGAATGGCTGTTCAAGTTGGAGCTCATTTCTTAGAAGAACCACATCAAGGAAAAGGTTTGTTACTGAGTGGTGTACCTGGAGTTAGAAAAGGTAAAGTTACAATTATCGGTGGTGGTACCGTTGGTGTAAATGCTGCCAAAATAGCTATCGGTATGGGCGCTGAGGTGACATTACTAGATATTAATGCCCAAAGATTAGCTGAGATTGAAGATATTTTTGACGGTAAGATTCAAACATTAATATCCAACTCTCAAAATATTGCTAAAACTGTTAAAGAGTCCGATTTAGTAGTGGGTGCTGTATTGATTCCAGGTGCTGCAACACCAAAACTAGTGACAGAAGAAATGATTGCTTCGATGGAACCTGGTTCAGTTGTGGTCGATATTCCAATTGATCAAGGTGGATTATTTGAGACAAGTGTCAAAGCAACGACCCATGACAATCCAACATATCTTGTCCATGACGTAGTTCACTACACAGTGGCAAATATACCTGGGGAAGTGCCAAAAACAGCAACAGAGGCATTATCTAGCGTAACAATGCCATATGCGGCTATGATTGCTGAAGGATTAGATAAAGCTATCAATAATAAGACAATTAAAACGGGTATCAACACATATCAAGGTCATTTAACTGAAAAGGCTGTGGCAGACAGTTTACAGATGCCATATATGAACATAGATGACGTTATGAATGCAGTAGAAGTTTAGAAATTCATTTAATTGGCAGTTAATTATCCAAGGTAGTATTCTCTGTGTGAAAAATTAATTGCATGGAGAAAGAAGTGTTTGTCATGATTAAAAAACAGTGGCAATTATTTATGAAAAAAGTCGAGTATAAGAAATATCAAAATAAAGCAAATTCAAATCGACCTTATGTAAATGATCTTCAAAAAAAGCTGATGGAGAAGTATCAATTAGAGTATTTCCGTCAGTATCCATTTGAGGACGAGTTTAATCGGCGGTCTGGGGTTAGCTTTAAGAGGTAGGCCGTCTACAGGGATGAGAATATTTCACCTGCTATGCGGAACGATTCGAGCCTTACCACGAATTGGTAAGGCTCCAAACTCGTCCGGTGGTGTAATGGCTAAAGCCATAACGCCACATCCATAGCGGGTGAATATTCTCATCCCTTCCGACTAATTAGTTGTCTTGGTTTGTACAGCTAATTGAATATATAGAATTAATGATATTAGTGATATTACTAACCTAAAATTTTCTTGATAGATGTTAATTTGATAAATTATTTAGCTGGAGGGTTACGGTGATAGAGTTCAGCAGTGAAGGTGGTGTTAGAGTGGCGAACTTCCGCTCTTACTACACCGACGTATTTTGAGATTTGCGGTTTGTGCAAAGCTCAAAATCGAGGTGCGAGACCAAGGCTCGCACCGGTCGCACAGCGAACTCTATCACCGTAACCTGTAGGCGGCAGTACATTAAAAAAAGCAATACCGGCTGCGTCGGTATTGCTTTTTTAGGTTTTGTTTTAGAACTGGTTTTGTTTTTAGAAACATTTAGAACGAATTACAATGTATTCTTGTCGAGAATTTTACCTGACTTCAAATCATCAATTTCAGAAACGATGAAACTCTTCTTTTCCAAACGTTTGATGATTTCCTTCAATGTATCAATATCTGTTCCTGATGGCAATGTGAACAATGTCCGACGGACAACCTCATTTGATTTGGCATCCAAGGTCATACATGCGGCAACTGAAACATACTTTGCAAAGATCTTTGACATTTTTTCTAGATCTCCACGGTCGCCGGAAGAACTAACAGTTAGTACGTAGCTACTAATGTCGAGGTTCCAAGCGTCTGACAACATGCTCAAGAGTCTTGAGTGAGTCAAGATACCGTAGAAAAGATTAGTTTCATCAAGGACAGCGATATATGGCAAATCCTTGATGTTGAAAAATACTTTGAAGAAAGGTGAGTCGACGCTGATCGTCTTTGTAGCATTCTTCATCAAAGTTGTTACTGGTAAACTCATGTCGCCACCACGTGATTTGTGACGGTAGATGTGCATCTTATAGATGTTACCCCTAAATATTTGTCCGCTCTCGTCAAGAATTGGTACACAACGATAGCCAGAATCTTCGAGGACTTTTAATGCTTCCTCGAGTGTTACAGTTTCTTTAACTGTAGTAAGCTTGTCCTTTTTCAGTACAAGTGATTTCACTAACATATATATTCACATCCAATCAAGTATAATTGAATTAATAATACAGTAATTCCGAGCAAAAAAAAAGCTGAAACAAATTATTCATTTGTTTCGGCTTTTTTTGAAGCGTGATATTTTGGATTATTGACGACCCTTGATACCTGTAGCTTCGAAACCATCTTTAAGAATTTTTTCAAGTTCTGCAGCTGATTTCTTCATTTGTGCTGATTCTTCATCATTCAATGGTACTTCGATGATTTGTTTTAGACCTTTACGGTTGATAATAGCAGGTGAACCGATATAAATGTCTGAAACGCCATATTGGCCAGTCATCATGTTTGATAATGGAAGAACAGTGTTTTCGTCGTTTAGCAAAGCCTTGCAGATTCTTGCAAGTGCAGTACCAATACCGTAGAATGTAGCACCCTTAGTATTGATAATGTCGTAAGCAGCGTTAACAACCTTCTTGTAGATTGCGTCAAGAGTATCTTTAGTAACTTCTGGGTGTTGTTCCATCCATTCAGCCATTGTTACTCCACCGATTGACAAGTGTGACCATGCAGCGAATTCTGAGTCACCATGTTCACCCATGATGTATCCGTTAACTGCACGAGGGTCGATGTCTAATTCTTCACCAACGAATTTTTGTAGTCTAGCTGAGTCAAGTGATGTACCTGAACCAATTACACGTTCCTTAGGGAAGCCTGAAAGTTTCCAAGTAGCGTATGTCAAGATATCAACTGGGTTAGCAGCAACCAAGAAAATACCATTGAATCCTGATTCAACGATTGGGTCAACGATTGTCTTCAAGATGTTCAAGTTCTTGTTAACAAGGTCAAGTCTTGTTTCACCTGGTTTTTGTGGAGCACCAGCAGTGATAACAACGATATCAGCATCCTTAGCATCTGAATATTCACCAGCGTGAATGTTCTTAGGGAATGAGAATGGAAGTGCATCAGCAAGGTCCATTGCGTCACCCTTAATCTTGTCTTTTGCGATATCACAGATAACTAGTTCTTGTGCAATACCTTGAAGTGTCATTGCGTAGGCGAAAGTTGAACCTACAGCACCGTCACCAACTAGAAGTACTTTTTGGTGATTCTTTTCATTTGTTGGAGTTGTCATTATAAAATATCATCCCTTCGAAAATAATATGTTCCGTGGTTCATTATACAAATAATTAAGGGTAATTAACAAGTTGATTGTGAAAAAAGTGAAAAATTAGTGAAATTATGGTGGGGGGCCGCCTCCGGTTGACAGTTAATTATCCGCTGTGAGGACTGACTCGAGCCGAAGTGCGGTTTCGACCCTCGATTTTGAGCTTCGCAAATACCGCGAATCTCAAAATACGTCCTGTGGTGTAAGACCGGAAAACCGCCGGTCTTACACCACTTTCACTGCAGGATAATTAACTGTCAACCGGAGGATAATGTGTTTGAATGGGCAATATATAAATGTTATTTAGAGTTATGAAGGATTGAGATTTTGACGGTATATGAATGTTCATAGTAGTTATGATTATGATTTATTTAATGTAGTTTCTTAATGAAAATATCGGTGAAATATTTATGATTGATCTTTAAAAGTTTAAAAATGAGAATTTAATATTGCTGTTAACTTTTTCCTTATTAAAAGGAATATTTCAATATAAACTCCAAGCTCATATGAAACTAACATGATATAATGTAAGTTCGAAATGAGGTATTAAATATGAAACTAATTGTTGGCCTAGGAAATCCAGGTAAAAAATACGATCGTACAAAGCATAATATGGGCTTTATGACCATCGATAAATTGATGGATGAATATGGTCAAACACAAATGAAAAAAGACTTTGAGGCTGAATACTGTAAATTCAAAGTTGATGGCGAGACTGTTTTTCTTGTTAAACCTTTAACTTTTATGAATGAATCAGGGCGTGCTGTTAATTTCTTGATGGGTTACTTTCAGATTCAACCTGATGAATTGATGGTCATTCACGATGATTTGGACATGCCAATTGGTAAAGTCAGATTACGCACAAAGGGTTCTGCTGGTGGTCACAATGGTATTAAGAGTATAATCTCTGCTGTAGGTACGAAAGACTTCAGCCGTATCAAAATTGGTATACAACATCCAGCTAAACAATCGGTTGTTAATTGGGTTTTGACACCATTTTCTAAAGATGAAGAGCCCGTTGCTTTAGCCGGTATCGATCAAGCGGCTGCAATGGTCCAAGATTGGGTCAGTGGTACATCTATTGATCAATTAATGAATAAGTATAATTAATGAGTGGTGTTAGTTAAATATTCCGTCTCCAGAGCTGGGAAATATTCTCAAGCTGTGCGGAACGGTCCGAGCCGAAGTGCGGTCTCGAACCTCGGTTTGAAGCCTTGACATAGTTCGTCAAGTCTCCAAACTCGTCCGGTGATATAAGTACGGGATAAACCTCCCGTACTTATATCACTTCCACGGCACACAAATATTTCCCAGCTCTTCCGACTAGTTAATCGTTATTAGTTGAATGCAAAAAGATTCAAGTGTGTTTGTATTCAGGTTATATAAAACAGTGAAATATTTATAACAGATTACCAATAAACGTAGGACGTTAATTAAATACTAAAATTTGAAAGATGACATTGCCGTTGCGATTCTAATAGATATATATATTTAGACAATAGACAGTCATTATTTAGTTATTAAAAAATAAATAAGTTGGAAGAGCTGAGAGTATTCATATGCAGCGAAAGTGGCGTTAGAGCTTTAGCTCTTACACCACCGGGCGTGTTGGGGACTTACCGGTCCGTGGTAAGGCTTCAACCGAGGTTCGAGACCGTATTTTGGCTCAGACCGTACCGCGCAGCAGATGAATACTCTCAGCTCTGGAAACGGCATACTTAATAAACTAATAAACTTTTTAAATACGCAAGGGGGCAAAAATTGGATTTAATAAATTTCATTACGAATAAGCTCAACCTTGGGGAATTTATTAATCAAGTTAAGCCAGGTACGAAAAATTTATTGACTGGTTTGACGGGATCAACGATTTCCCTTTTTGCATTGGAAACTTTGAAACAAAAAGGTAAAAAAATTCTGATTGTGGAAAACACTAACTTTCACGCTAATAGGGTCTACGATGACCTTAATTTGTTAGACAGTGATGCGGTGCATATTTTCCCAGTTGAAGAATCTATTTCCACTGAATTGGCAACTAGTTCACCAGACGAATTGAGTCAACGACTTGATTCATTGAGTTTCTTGGCTAGTGATGAGTCAGGTATCTTGGTAACATCGATTGCCGGGATGGAATATGAGCTGTCAGCTAAGGAATTGTTCAAGGCTGCACAATTAGATATTAAAGTAAATGAAGAATATGACCTTGAAAATCTCAATCAAGAATTTGTGCAGATGGGATATGTTAAGGATAAATTAGTTGCTAAACCCGGGGATTTCGCAATCCGTGGGGATATTGTCGACATCTATCCATTAAATGTGGATAATCCTGTCCGAATAGATTTCTTTGGCAACCAAGTTGAGAAAATTAAATTTTTTGACACTGAGACACAGCGTAGTATGGAAGAACTTGATGAAATTAAAGTTTTGCCTGCTAAAGATAGAATTGTGAATGATGAACAAGTTGCAGCTGGTTTGAAAAAGTTACAGAAAAGTTATCAACGTCAACTTGGGGCAACTAAAGATAAGGATATTAAGAATAATCTGGAAGTTAACTTTGGTCAGACGATTGAAGAATTATCTGAGGGTATGCGTCCAGAAAATATCGGTCGAATTGCGGACTATATTTTTGAACACCCTAGTAGCTTGCTCGATTATTTGAATGATGACGATATTATTTTATTTGATGAATATAATCGTTTGATTGAACAATCTAATGACAGTGCTGCCGAAAATCAATCATGGTTAGCTAGTCAGTTGGAATTTGGTAAAGCTTTACCAGAACAGAAGATTCGTCAGAGTTTTATTGAATTGGTTAAGGATGATACCCACGCACAAATTTATGTTTCGGCTTTTCAACAAGGGATGGGACATATTCGTCTCAATCAATTGCATAATGTGTCGATTCGTTCGATGCAACAGTTCTTCAGTCAGATGCCATTATTAAAGTCTGAAGTTGAACGTTGGCAAAAGCAGGATTACACCGTTATTTTGGTAATCAACAATGAGAAACGTATCGGAGCTATCAATAATACTTTGGTCGATTTCGGTATCAAGGCGACATTGACTGGCAAAGATAAGGTTATTGAAGACCAAACGCAGATTTTGAATGCTAGTTTGAGTGCTGGTTTTGAAATGCCAGATGAAAAAGTTGCCATTATTACTGAAAAAGAACTCTTTAACAAGCAACCTAAGAAGCGTCGTCATCAAACTTTGGCGAATGCGGAACGTTTGAAGAGTTATAACGAATTAAAACCTGGCGATTATGTCGTTCACGTCAACCATGGTATCGGTAAATTTATCGGTATGCAGACGATGGAAGTTGACGGCAAGCACCAAGATTACATTACGATTGAATATCGTGACGATGGCCGTTTGTTCATTCCGGTTACACAGTTGGACATGGTTCAGAAATACGTTTCAGCTGAAGGCAAGTCGCCTAAGATTAATAAATTAGGTGGTAACGAATGGCAAAAGACTAAGCGCAAGGTTCAATCTAATATTGAAGATATCGCGGATGATTTGATTGACCTATACGCTAAACGTGAGGCTGAAAAAGGTTTTGCCTTTCCAAAAGATGATCAGATGCAACACGATTTCGATAATGCTTTCCCTTATCCAGAAACACCGGATCAATTGCGTTCGGTTGATGAAATTAAGCGTGATATGGAAAAGCCACATCCAATGGACCGTTTGTTAGTTGGGGATGTTGGTTTCGGTAAAACTGAAGTTGCTTTACGAGCAGCCTTTAAAGCTGTGGAAGCAGGCAAGCAGGTAGTATTCTTAGCACCAACAACCTTGTTAGTTCAGCAACATTACGAAACTATGAAAGACCGATTTGAAGGTTTTCCTGTCAATATCGGAGTTTTGTCACGTTTCCAAACTCGTAAACAAAGTAAGGAAACGATTGAACAACTTGAAGACGGTTCAATTGATATCGTCGTTGGAACACATCGTTTGTTATCAAAGGATGTTAAGTTCAGCGATATCGGTTTGTTGATCATTGATGAGGAACAGCGGTTTGGCGTTAAGCACAAGGAAAAGATTAAGCAGTTGAAAGCTAACGTTGATGTTTTGACGCTAACTGCGACACCAATTCCACGTACTTTAAATATGTCGATGCTCGGTGTGCGTGATTTGTCATTGATTGAAACAGCTCCAAGCAACCGTTATCCAGTTCAAACTTATGTAATGGAACAGAATTATGAAGTTATTGCGGGTGCTATCAAACGTGAAATGGCTCGTGGTGGACAAGTCTTTTACCTACATAATCGAGTTGAAGATATGGATCAAGTGGCAGGTCAACTGCAGGCTTTGATTCCGGAGGCTCGAATTGCGACAGCTCATGGACGAATGACTGAAACCCAGATGGAAGGCGTTATTGCTGACTATTTGGCTGGTGAATATGATGTGTTGGTTACGACTACTATCATTGAAACCGGTGTGGATATGCCTAACACCAATACATTGATTGTGGAAAACTCTGACCGTTATGGTTTATCACAGCTTTATCAAATTAGAGGACGTGTCGGTCGTTCCAATCGAGTTGCATACGCCTACTTGATGTATAAGCCTAATAAGGTTTTGACAGAGGTCGGTGAACAACGTTTGGAAGCTATCAAGAACTTTACCGAATTAGGTTCTGGGTTCAAGATTGCGATGCGTGACTTGTCGATTCGTGGTGCTGGTAATCTGTTAGGTAAACAACAACATGGTTTCATCGATTCAGTTGGTTTCGACCTTTATACACAGATGTTAAATGATGCGGTTGCGAAAAAACGTGGTCATACTAAGGCTGAGAAGACTAATGCTGAAGTTAATTTGGCATTGGAAGCATACTTGCCGGCTGACTATATTACCGATCAACGTCAAAAAGTTGAGTTGTACAAACGTATCAGACAGATTGATTCTTTGGAAAACTATCAAGAAGTTAAGTCAGAGTTGTTAGATCGATTTGGAGATTATCCACAAGAAGTTGGCAACTTATTAGATATTAGCTTGTTGAAAAACTCTTTCGACGAGTCATTAGTTAAGAGTGTCATCATGCGAAATGGTATGATTGCAATTAAGTTTTCTAAGAAAGCTAGCGATTACTTAACTGGCGATTTAGTCTTTAAGTTCTTAGCTAACACAACTATGAAGGCTAAGGTTAATGATAAGAACGGTGAATTTACGATTACGTTAGATTCCGGTAGTGTCAAAAAAGACGAGTGGTTTGAACAGCTAGAAACGTTTGCCAAGAAGATGGCAGCGGGATTCGATAATTTAAAGAAAGAAAAAATTAAAAACTAATATGCAAAAAGAAGTGTCTAGGGCTATTAAGGGGACCTGGATTCTGACTATTGCCTCACTGTTCTCGGAACTTTTGAGTGCTATTTATCGGATTCCATTACAGAATATTGTTGGGGATCGTGGTTATTTTATTTATCAACAGGTTTATCCCATTTACGGTATTTTCTCCGTTTTGGCGCTGTCTGGTTTGCCGGTTGTGATTTCGAAAACTTTTGCACAGCAGGAGTCGATTGCTGCCAAACATAATTTATTGAAGAAAACTTTCAGTATTTTAATGGCTGGAAGTGTGGTCATTACTGCTTTGCTGTGGATATCTTCAAAATATTTGGCAAGTATGATGGGAGACCAAAATTTGTACTGGGAAGTACGAGTAGTGGCGTTGACGTTTTTATTAGTTCCTTTTGAAGCTAGTCTACGAGGCTATTTTCAGAGTGATTTAATTATGGAACCGAGTGCTATTTCACAAGTTTCGGAGCAATTCTTCCGAATCGTAATTATTATTGCGAGTGCATTGTTGTTCGGACATGGTGTTTTGGATGTCTATCAAATGGGAACATTGGCTAATTCAGGTGCGTTTATCGGTGGATTATTGGCCGTGGTGATTTTAGTTGGGAAATTTTTAAAAAATAGAGCAACTGAAGTAGAAGTTCCTAATGCTGATAAAGCGATTAAACTGGAGCATGGATTAGCGTTAGAGATAGTTTTAATCGTAGTTTTTACAGGTATCACAATTTTTTATCAGTTTATCGATTCCTTCTCAACTGTGCGGTTATTGCTGCATACAGGGATGGCTTTGGACCAGGCTGAGATTCAAAAAGGTATCTTCGATCGTGGGCAACCGTTGTTACAACTAGGAATTGTCATTTCCTTATCATTTGTTTCGACCATCATGCCGCAGTTGAAAGAAACCAATCGAGTTCAACAAAATAAGAGCACAATTCAAAAAATGGTGCGTGTCTGTCTTTGGCTGTCAGTTGCTGAAACGGCTGGCTTGATTGCATTAATGCCAGAAATTAACACGATGTTGTTCACTAATACTAATGGTTCCAGAACTTTGAGCATTTATATGCTGTCGATTTTAATCGTTTCCTTTATTAATTTATTAATAGCTGTTACAAGTGGCGATGACGAAAAGAACTTTCATAAGTTAATTTTGTTCGGAATGTCTCTAGTAACAAAGGTAGCGTTGAACATCATTTTGGTACCAAGATTTGGAATTGCTGGTGGAGCCATTGCCACAGTTTTGAGTGAGTGCGTAATTTTGTTTGGAATCATGGCGATTTACAAGTTTGATCGCAAATTCTTGTCGTTGGATAAGAAATTTGTTCGTAATATGATCAAACTTGGATTGATTATGGCAATTTTTGTCAGAATCGTCGTTAAAATTCTAGCCAGTTATCTAGTGATGACTCGAGCTAATTGCGTTTTGATCAATATTATTGCCATACCGTTGGGAGCAGTCGTTTATTTAAGACTTTCGAAACGTTGGCGTATGTTGACCAAAGAAGAGTGGGAGATTTTACCCATGGGCAAATATATTACGAAGTTTATGAAAATAGAGGATTAATTATGAGATTAGATAAGTATCTAAAAGTAAGTCGTATTATCAAGAGAAGAACCGTTGCTAAGGAGTTTGCGGACAATGGTCGTGCATCAATCAATGATCATGTTGCCAAATCGTCTAGTGAAGTCTCAGTAGGGGATGTATTAGAATTACACTTTGGGGAGAGAACTATGAAAGTTCGTGTTCTCAACATCAAAGAAACAACTAAGAAAACTGATTCTACAGATATGTATGAAGAAGTTTAATTTTAGTTATGGCCGCCTCCGGGCGTCAGTAATATAGTCCGCTATGGGGACCGGCCCGAGCCAAAGTGCGGTCTCGAACCTCGACTTTGAACCTTGCATAGTTCGCAAGTTTCAAAGCTCGCCCCGTGGTGTAATGGCTAAAGCCATAACGCCACCTCCATAGCAGGACTATATTACTGACGCCCGGAGGTTAGTGTGTCTTTGAATTTAAGTTAATTGGATTTATTTCAAATTGTTTATTCAAAAAGTAGGTAAATATCATAAAGGTTATTTATCAACTAAAGTAATAAAGAAACATCAAATTTCTTATATTGAATATTTATGTATTAAAAAATGCATTAGCTGGAGGTAGCGAGGGAAAAATCTATCAGCAGTGCAGGTGGCGTTAGGTCGTGAGACCTTACCCCACCGACGTATTTTGAGATTTGCGGTCCATGCGAAGCTCAAAATCGAGACTTGAGACCTTGGCTCAAGTCGGTCGCACAGCAGATAGATTTTCCCTCGCAACCGGAAGCGGCAGTTCTAAATAAAATAATTCAACCTAAAAATTAGAAATGGATTAAAATTAGCAATTTAATCATTCAAATAATGGCTTAAACTTGTTATACTCAAAGTAATCATTTCTAGGGGAGTAGTGGCATGGAAATACGTAAACTAAATTCTAACGTTTCTGTATTACAACCAAAAAAAGCACCAACTCCTAATCCTGGTCATCATAACTATGTTAAAAAAGTGCATCGTAGACGGATGGCTATGATTGGAATTGTTTTTGCAATAATTTTGGTTGTATTTGGCGTTCAGATTTTTAATTCTCACCGAACATACGCCAATACAATGGAACAGATAGAAATTAGCAAACAGAAGCTGGATAAACAAAAGTCGACGCAACGTGATTTGAAACTTGAGGTTAGTCAACTTCGTGACACGAACTATATCGAAAAGTATATTCGTGAAAAGTACATGTACAGCAAACCAGGTGAACAAATCTACAATTTGCCTGATGATGTGAAGACCACTACGATTCAAAAATAGGGAAAGGAATTATTTTTAATTAGATGACAGTTGAAGTAGGAGCTAAAACAGAAGGTAAAGTAACGGGAATTACAAATTTTGGGGCTTTCGTGGACCTTGGAGAAGGACAAAGCGGAATGGTACACATCAGTGAAATTGCTGACGGTTATGTCAAAGATATTCATGATGTGTTAAACATTGGCGATACTGTTAAGGTTTTAGTTCTTAGTGAGAAGGATCATAAAATTGCACTTTCAATTAAACAAGCTTCAGATAAGCCAAAGCCAAAATATCATGCACATCGTTCACACGAACGTAATGATAGAAAGCCACAACAACATAAGCCAGAAAGCTTCGATGATATGATGTCTGGATTCATGAAAGAGAGTGAAGAAAGACTCAGTGTTATCAAGAAGAATACCGAAGGCAAGCGTGGTGGCCGTGGCGGACGCCGTAGTTAATAAATGTATATCAGGGGTTGGGACTATGTCTCAGCCTTTTTTAATTCAATGGAGGGGCAGATGGAACTAGATAACAGAATCACCGATACAGTTAAAAAAGTTTTACAACGTTATCAGGCTAAAAAAGTTCTGATTGCAGTCTCTGGAGGCGTTGACTCAATGGTTTTACTGAATGTCATTGCCCAGATTTTACCGAAAGATAGATTTGGAGTTGTAAACGTTGACCATGATTTACGACCGGAGAGCGGCGCTGAAGTAGAGTTTGTTCAAAAAAATTGTGTTAAGAACGGCTATCAATTTTTTACTACCAAGTGGGAAGATAAACCAAGCGACGATATCGGTATGGAAGCCGCAGCTAGAAAGTTTCGTTATAGCTTCTTCAAGCAAATTATGGTTTCGGGACAGTTCGATACTTTGTTGACAGCGCATCATGGTAATGACTTAGCCGAGAATATTTTGATGAAATTGATTCGTTCCGGTAACGCTTATGAAGTAGTCAGTTTGAAAGAACAGCGTCCTTTTGGTGAGAATGGCCAAATAGTTCGACCATTATTGGATTTCTCAAAACGAGAATTGGCTGAATATGCGGATATCCATGATATAAAACATGTTCAGGATGAAACAAACTTTGATAATATAACTTTACGCAATCGTCTTCGGAACAATATTTTCCCTGAATTACAGAAGGAAAATGGACAGTTTTTGGCGCATTTTCGATTCTTTGATCAGCAGGTGACGGCATTGGTTAGTTTGGCTAAAAAGCAGTTCAGTCAAATTGAAACAGATATGTCGTTGGAAGAATCACCGCAACAAATTATCGGTTGGATAAAACCGATATTAAATTTAGATCCGGAGCAACAAACGTTGTTCTGGGGCAATTTTTTTACAAAGCGAAGGCTGGACATTTCCATCAGCAATCGTCAGATCAATCAAATTATTGAAATTGTCAGTTCAGATGATGCTAATGCTTCCATTAATTTGGAAGATTCGTGGGAATTTATCCGGACGTATGACAAATTTGTCGTTAAAAAGTCGACACCACAGGTTTTGGATGAAGTGAATGTTGCTGTTGGCAAAGAAGTGTCTTGGGGACATAAAAAGCTGACCGTTACGACTGACGATAACGATTACACATTAACTACAGAAAATATTCCCCAAACGATTACGTTGAGAACGCGCCGTGACGGTGATAAACTGCTTTTATCAAATGGTCGCCATCAAAAATTAAGTAAACGATTTATAAATGAAAAAGTTCCAGCCTATGAACGTGACAATTATTTGGTTTTATTATTTGATAATCGGATTGTTTGGGTTGAAAAAATTTATAATTTGGGTGATTATTTAAAAAAAGGTAAAAATCATTACAAAATTAACTTTGTTGAGGTAAAAGAATGAATTCAGATATTGAGAAAGTTTTAGTTTCCAAAGAGGAGATTGAAGCCGCAAACCTACGCCTTGGAAAACAACTAACCGAAGAATACCGTGGTAAGAATCCATTGTTCGTTTGTATTTTACGTGGTGCAGCTATGTTTATGATGGATCTAGTTAAGCAACTTGATATTGAAATGGAATATGATTTCATGGACGTATCTAGTTATGGTGGTGAAAATACCATGACGACTGGTGATGTTCGAATTATTAAGGATTTGGATACACCACTTCGTGACCGTGATGTCGTAATTGTCGAAGATATTATTGATACTGGATACACTTTGGATCGTCTAAAGGAACTCTTCGATGCTCGTCATGCTAAGTCCATTAAGATTGTTTCTTTCTTGGATAAGCCAGCTCGTCGAATCAAGCATGTCAAAGTAGATTATGTCGGAGTTCAAATTCCTGATGAATTCGTTGTTGGTTACGGAATGGATTATAACGAGCATTATCGTAATTTACCTTATGTGGGCGTTTTGAAACGAGAGATATATAGTACAAAATAATTTAGTTAGAGTTACAATTATTATTGTGTTACTGTTCGCCAATGTTACAATATGTAACGTCTAAGTAATTAGGAGGAAATGTATGAAAAATAATCGAAATAGGTTAATCAATAATAGCCTGTTTTACATCTTGCTCTTTGTTGTTTTGGTTCTTGCAGCGAGTTGGTTTGCTGGTGGTCAATCCTCAGACCAATCAAAAACATTAAGCCAAGACCAATTCATTACACAATTGAAGCAAGGCAAAGTGAAGAATTTCAAACTAGAACCTATTGGAGGAGCTTATCAAGTAACTGGTGAATACAAGAAAGCTCAAAAAGCTGAAACAACACGTTCCGTTTCATTGTTCAGCCGTAACCAAGCTACGACTTCTAGTGAAGTAACTTCATTCAGTTCAACTGTTTTGCCTAACAATGATACGTTAAAGATGATTAATAGTGCCGCTATGGCAAAGGGAGTTAAGACTACTGCTGCTCCTAAGTCACAATCCGGACAATGGATCTCATTGATCTTAACGGTTATTGTTCCATTTGCATTATTCTTCTTTATAATCTTTGCGATGATGGGCCGAGGAGGCCAAGGTGGTGGCGGTGCAAACCGTGTCATGAACTTTGGTAAATCCAAGGTTAAACCAGAAGATCCAAAGAAAAACAAAGTTAGATTTTCTGATGTTGCCGGTGCTGAAGAAGAAAAACAAGAACTTGTTGAAGTTGTTGAATTTCTAAAAGATCCAAGAAAATTTGTCTCCCTAGGTGCCCGAATACCGGCTGGTGTTCTTTTAGAGGGTCCTCCCGGGACTGGTAAAACTTTACTAGCTAAGGCTGTTGCTGGTGAAGCTAAAGTTCCTTTCTATTCAATCTCTGGTTCAGATTTCGTTGAAATGTTCGTTGGTGTTGGTGCATCACGTGTTCGTGACTTGTTCGAAAACGCCAAAAAGGACGCTCCATCAATCATCTTTATCGATGAAATTGATGCTGTTGGTCGTCAACGTGGTTCTGGTACCGGTGGTGGTAATGATGAACGTGAACAAACTCTTAACCAATTATTGATTGAGATGGATGGATTTACAGGTAATGAAGGTGTTATCGTTATGGCTGCTACTAACCGTTCCGACGTCCTTGATCCTGCCTTGCTACGTCCAGGTCGTTTTGACAGAAAGATTCTTGTTGGTCGTCCTGATGTTAAAGGTCGTGAAGCTATTCTTAAAGTTCACGCTAAGAACAAACCATTTACAGATGATGTTGATTTGAAAGCAATTGCTCAACAAACTCCAGGTTTTGCTGGTGCTGATCTAGAAAACTTACTTAACGAAGCTGCACTTGTTGCTGCAAGACGTGGTAAGCAAAAGATTGACCCAACTGACCTTGATGAAGCTGAAGATCGTGTTATTGCGGGTCCAGCTAAGAAGAATCGTGTTATTCCTGAACAAGAGCGTCATACAGTTGCCTACCACGAAGCAGGACATGCTTTGATTGGTTTAGTATTGAGTGATTCTCGAGTTGTTAGAAAGGTTACTATCGTGCCTCGTGGACGTGCCGGTGGTTACGCTATCATGCTTCCTAAGGACGATCAAAACCTTGCTACTAAGAAGGAATTGAACGAACAAATTACTGGATTACTTGGTGGTCGTACAGCCGAAGAAATTATTGTCGGTCAACCATCATCAGGTGCTTCAAATGACTTTGAACAAGCAACTCAGATTGCTCGTACAATGGTTACAGAATATGGTATGACAGACCGCTTAGGTACTGTTCAACTTGAAAAGAATGGTCAACCATTTAGTGGTGGTAACTATCGTGCTGAACCAGCATATTCACAAGATACTGCCATGGCTATTGATCAAGAAGTTAAACGCATTATCGATGAAGATCACGAACGTGCTCGAGAAATTCTTCAATCACATCGTGAACAACACAAGATTATTGCCGAAGCTTTGTTGAAGTATGAAACACTTGATGAAAAGGAAATCTTGAGTTTGTATAACACAGGAGCAATGCCTGCTAACGATGCAAATCAACAATTCCCAAGTGAAAGTGCTGCAACATTTGAACAAGCTAAGAAGGCTGCTGAAGCCAAAGATGCTGCTAAACAAAAATCAGAAGAATTAACTAAGGATGATTCACCAAAATCAGATGATACTGATGTTGATGAAACAACGTATCCTTCAGAAAGCAAAGATAAACCAGCTGACGATACAAAGTCTGATACTGATGCATCTAAGAATGATAATTCTGAAGATTCAAATAGTGACAAGAATGATGATAATAACAATCAAGAATAATAATTAATCAGAAAAAGCGACTCGTGAGAGTCGCTTTTTTGAACGGAGGAATCAAATATGACTGATACTTTAACTAAAGCCGTTTCAACCGATGGTAAGTTTCGTGCTTACGTCGTCAACGCTACAGAAATGATTCAGGAAGCCCAAAAACGCCACGATACATGGAGAAACTCTAGTGCCGCTTTAGGTAGAACTATGGTTGGCTCACTACTAGTTGCCACTTCAACTTTGAAAGAAGATGAAGTTTTGACGACAAGAGTACAGGGCGATGGACCAGTTGGCACAATTGTTGTTGATGCTAATGCCAAGGGTGACGTCAAAGGATATATTTCTAATCCACACGTTGCTTTGAAGGCTAGAGAAGACGGTCACATTGACGTCAAAGCAGCTGTTGGTACTAAAGGTACATTAAGTATCACTAAAGATTTACATTTAAAGGCACCATTTACTGGTTCAGTACCATTAGTTTCCGGTGAAATCGGCATGGACTTTGCCTACTATATGGCTAAATCAGAGCAAATCCCTTCAGCAATCGGTGTATCAGTTTTTGTAAATCCTAACGAAACAATCGGAGCAGCTGGTGGATTCTTGATTCAAACATTGCCAGGAGCAACAGATGCAGACATTGATAAAATTGAAGCCAATTTAAAGATTGTGCCAAATATGTCAACTTTGCTTAAAGAAGGCTTGAGCAACAAAGATGTCATGGAAAAGATTATGAACGGTATTGGAATGAAGTATCTTCAAGATATGCCAGTTAAGTTCCAATGTGACTGTTCAAAAGAAAGATTTTCAAAAGCTCTAGCAACATTATCAAGAGCAGAACTACAAGCAATGATCAAAGAAAATCATGGAGCCGAAACAGTATGCAAGTTCTGTGGCAACAAGTATCAATTTTCTGAAGCTGAATTAAAGGATATCGTTGCTAACAAAGATTAATTGAAGATGGCCGCCGAAGGTGGGTTATTAGTTTGTACGTGAGTGAATTCGTTCTAGGCTTGAATGGTAGTAATCAGATGTAACAAAAAATTATTTATCACAGAAACACTAGCCGGAGGGAGCAAGAAAAATCCATCAGCAGTGCAGGTGACGTTAGGTCGTAAGATCTTACCCCACCGACGTATTTTGAGATTTGCGGTTTATGCAAACCTCAAAATCGAGGCGCGAGACCTTGGCTCGCACCGGTCGCACAGCAGATGGAATTTTCCTTGCTCCCGGAGGCGGCAGCAGTTAACCATTGCCTTTTAGATAGAAAATTTGTTATTATTACGAGTTGTAATCGAATAATAAGAGGTAAAAAGTATGGAATGGAAAATAGGCAACGTCACAATCCCCAATCAGATTGTCGTTGCGCCTATGGCAGGTATTACTAATTCGTCCTTTCGAGTTACAGCCAGAGAATTTGGCGCTGGCTTAGTTGTCTGTGAAATGATCAGTGATCAAGGTATTAAATACGGTAATTTGAAAACTTTGGGCATGATGTTCGTTGATCCGAAAGAACATCCAGTCAGCATTCAGATATTTGGTGGCACAACGGCATCACTCGTTAACGCAGCTAAATATGTATCTGAAAATACTGGCGCCGATATTATTGATATTAATATGGGCTGTCCGGTCAAAAAAGTTACCAAAATTGGTGCTGGTTCAAGTTGGCTCCGTGATCCTGATAAGTTGTACAACATGGTCAAAGAAGTCAGCTCAGCAGTCGACAAACCAGTTACCGTTAAAATGCGGACTGGCTGGGACAGTGATCATATTTTGGCAGTTGAAAATGCTTTGGCGGCTCAAGAAGCTGGAGCAGCTGCTGTGGCTATGCATGGACGAACGAAGGCACAGATGTATACCGGACATTCCGACTGGGAACTCTTACATGAAGTGGCTCAACATTTAACCATTCCTTTCATTGGAAATGGCGATGTGAAGACGCCTCAAGATGCTAAAACAATGATTGAAGACGTTGGAGCTGATGCTGTAATGGTTGGTCGGGCAGTGCTTGGCAATCTCTGGCGTTTAAATGAAATGAATCATTATTTGGAAACTGGCGAGATACTTCCTGAACCAAGTGTTGGAGAAAAAATTAATATAGCTAAACTTCAACTCCAACGTCTGGTAGACTTAAAAGGTGAGCATGTTGGTGTTCCAGAATTTCGTCAACAGGCAGCATATTATCTAAAGGGGATTCCCCATGCAGTCAGAACTCGTGCTAAAGTAATGAATGAAGATTCAATGCAAGAAGTTTTTGACACGTTAGATCAATTTGTTGAAAGTTACGAACAACGAGAAGCGAGATCATCAAAAATTTCGTAGACAGGGGGAAAAATTTTGAGTAACGAAAATAAGAAGAAGCAACCAACTAAAGAAGAGATAAAGAAGACAAGAGTCATGAATGACCAACTACGGGTTAGACGTGATAAACTTCAAGAATTATATGATGAAGGCGTTGATCCATTCGGTTCAAGATTCGAAAGAACTGCTTTGGCTCAAGACATTCACGACAAGTACGGTGACGAGGACAAGGAAACTCTTGAAGAACAAGATTTGCCTGTTGTAATTGCTGGTCGTATGATGACAAAACGTGGTAAAGGTAAAGTTGGTTTTGCTGATCTACGTGATAGAAGTGGCAAGATTCAAATTTACGTTCGTAAAGATGTTGTCGGTGAAGAAAATTATCACATCTTTAAGCGTTCAGATATTGGTGATCACCTAGGTATCCATGGTGAAATTATGAAGACAGATATGGGTGAATTAACTGTTAAAGCAACCCACGTTACAATGCTTTCTAAATCACTACGTCCATTGCCTGATAAATTCCATGGTTTAACAAACGTTGAACAAATTTATCGTCAAAGATATTTGGACTTAATTGCTAACCAAGATAGTTTTGACCGTTTCAAGAAGCGTACTAAGATTATTTCAGCTGTTCGTGAATATTTGGATGGTGAAGGTTTCATGTCAGTTGAAACTCCTGTCTTAAATACTCAAGCCGGTGGTGCTAGTGCCCGTCCATTTATCACACACCACAATGCGATGGATATGACGATGTATCTTCGTATCGCCTTGGAACTACCTTTGAAGAGATTAATTGTTGGTGGTTTTGAACGTGTCTATGAAATTGGTCGTGCTTTCCGTAACGAAGGTATGGATCCACAACATAACCCTGAATATACTTCATTGGAAACATATGCCGCTTATTGGGATATGACAGACGTTATGAAGGAAGTTGAGGGAATGTTCAGACATGCTGCCCAGAAAGCTAATAATTCGCAAATTGTTAGTTATCAAGGCAAAGAAATTGATTTGAGCAAGCCTTTCAAACGTATCAAGATGGTTGATGCCATTAAGGAACAAACAGGTATCGACTTTAGCCAAGATATGGATCTTGAACAAGCTCGTAAGTTAGCAGACGAAAAGGGCGTTCATTACGAAGACTTCTGGGGTGTTGGTCACATCATCGCTGAATTCTTCGAAGAATTTGTTGAAGATACTTTACAAGAACCAACATTCATTTATGAATATCCACTTGAAGTTTCACCATTAGCTAAGAAGAGCAAGGATAACCCTAACTTTACAGATCGATTTGAAGTTTATATCTTAGGTCACGAATACGGTAATGCCTTTACTGAATTGAATGATCCAATTGATCAAAAAGAACGTTTTGAAGCACAAGCTGCTGAACGTGAAAAGGGTAATGACGAAGCTGAACATATCGATAACGATTACGTTGAAGCCATGGAATATGGTATGCCACCAACAGGTGGACTAGGAATCGGTATTGATCGTTTAGTTATGCTATTGACTGATGCACCTTCAATCCGTGACGTTATTCTGTTCCCAACAATGAGACCAGAAGATAATGCTGATAACGAAGAATAAAATAATTAAGAGTTAGGACGAAAAGTTCTAGCTCTTTTTTCTTTGGGGTGTTGCCGCCGGAGGGCGTGCGAGATGCAATTAATGCTGTGGGACCGATTCGAGCCAAAGAGCGGTCTCGAATCTCGATTTTGAGCTTTGCAAAAACCGCAAATCTCAAAATACGTCCGTGCTGTAAGAATGGGAAATCGCTATTCTAACACCACAATCACGGCATTATTGCATCTCGCACACCCTCCGGCTAGTTTTTTGGATATACTGAAGGTATTTTGTTATTTGATTTTCCTCTTAGTATTTTTAGTATTAAATAACAATTGTTCCCAACTAATACAACGCACAGATAAAAGAGTCGGAGGTTGCTAGAAGAATGTATCCACCGTGAAGGTGGTGTTAGGACGGCGTTTTATGCCGTTCTTACAGCACGGACGACTTTGGAGACTTGCCGAACTTGCAAGGCTTCAAATCGAGGCGCGAGACCTTGGCTCGCACCGGTCCACACGGTAGGTACATTCTTCTAGCAACCGGAGACGGAAAAAGAAAAAATAATAAAAAATTTTGTTGACAGATTTATTTCTCAAAAGGTATACTAATATAGTTGTTTCAAACGAAACACATATGGAGGATTAGCTCAGCTGGGAGAGCATCTGCCTTACAAGCAGGAGGTCACAGGTTCGATCCCTGTATCCTCCATTAAGCAAAATGCTTAGTGGAAATATCTTAAGTTTTTTGCGGGTGTGGCGGAATTGGCAGACGCGCTAGATTTAGGTTCTAGTGTCCAGTGGACATGAAGGTTCAAGTCCTTTCACCCGTATTAATAATTAGTCTTGCAAAATGATTAATTATTATGTATTATGTTAATTGTTGTTGACATAATGCCGACTTAGCTCAGTTGGCAGAGCACCTGTCTTGTAAACAGGGGGTCGGAGGTTCGAATCCTCTAGTCGGCATCGTCATAATGCGGAAGTAGTTCAGTGGTAGAACATCACCTTGCCATGGTGGGGGTCGCGGGTTCGAATCCCGTCTTCCGCTTTAGAGAATTTGATAAATAAAAAAGGTAATTAATTCTAAGATTAGGATTGATTACTTTTTTTTCGTTCTCTAAAAATAAATCTAGCATATATGTCTATCTTAATTGAGTATATTAATTCCTTGAATGTGGTACGATTCTTAAAGAAGGCAATTATTTCTTTGTTTTGCCGCCTCCGGTTGTGAGATATAGAGTTGTGCTGTGGGACCGGCTCGAGCCAAAGAACGGTCTCGACCCTCGCTTTTGAACTTCGCACAGTACGCGAATTTCAAAAGACGTCCTGTGCTGTAAGAACGAAAAATCGCCGTCCTAACACCACTATCACTGCATAACTCTATATCTCACAACCTCCGGCTAGTTTATTTTCTTCTATGATATGTACTCGTGGTGCTAGTTGATTTGTTTTAAAGTATCTACTAATAAACATTGTTCAATTCTTGTTTGAAAACCATCTAGGGAACGAGCCCTGTTTCTTTCCAGATCGAAAATATTTCCCCAACGAGAAA